>JBAUJD010000102.1:0-2813 GCA_049683515.1 Thermosynechococcaceae cyanobacterium
CTGCTCTATCAATCTTGGTACTAAGCCTTCTAGTAAGGCCGTTTTGCCACTGCCCACCGGGCCACCGATGCCCACCCGCGCCACTGACTTGATCTGGTTTTTCATGGGTTTACCTAAAGAAATACAGTCGCCCCAGAGGCACGCTACTGACCGGCTCACAGGTGGCAAGCTCTCCATTCACCCGCACTTCAAAGGTGTCGGAATCAACTTCAATCTCAGGGCAAACGTCATTATGCAGCATGTCTGCTTTGCTGAGATTGCGAGTGTCTTTGACGGGCAACAGCGGCTTTTTTAAGCTCAGACGATCTGCTAATCCCTTATCTAAAGCGACTTGGGTGACAAAACAGGCGGAGGTCATAGCTGCGGCACTGCCGAAACTACCCCACTGAGGGCGATAGATAATCGGCTCACAGGTCATCAAGGATGCATTAGACTCTCCCATCGGCGACCAAGCGATAAACCCAGCCTTAATTACCAACTCTGGCTTAACGCCAAAGAAACCCGGTTGCCAGAGTACTAAGTCAGCCATTTTTCCCGGTTCAATAGAACCCACGTACTCAGAAATCCCGGAGGTTCGGGCGGGGTTGATGGTGTATTTCGCTAGGTAGCGCAAGACACGACGGTTATCGTTGCGATCGCAATCTTCTGGCAAAGCCCCCCGCTGATCTTTCATCTTTGAGGCCACCTGCCAAGTTCGACAAATCACTTCGCCAATCCTTCCCATGCCCTGACTATCAGACCCCAACATGCTAATCGCCCCCATGTCGTGAAGAATATCTTCAGCCGCAATGGTTTCGGCTCGAATGCGAGACTCGGAAAAGGCCACATCTTCGGGCACTTTGGGGTTGAGATGATGACAAACCATCACCATGTCTAAATGCTCATCAAAGGTATTGACGGTGTAGGGATTTGTCGGGTTGGTAGAAGAGGTCAGGCAGTGGGAATAGGAGGCCACCTTAATGATATCGGGGTCATGTCCGCCCCCTGCGCCTTCGGTGTGATAGGTGTGAATCGTTCGCCCTTTAATGGCCGCGAGGGTATCTTCCACATAGCCCGATTCGTTCAATGTATCCGTGTGAATTTTGACCTGTAAGTCGTACTCATCCGCCCCCGAGAGGCAGGTATCGATGAGGGCGGGCATGGCTCCCCAATCTTCGTGAATCTTGAGGCCCATTGCGCCATTTTCGATCTGCTCTATCAAACTTGCGGGCAAGCTAGAGCTGCCTTTGCCTAAGAAGCCAAAGTTAATGGGGAAGCTTTCTGAGGCCCGCAGCATCATCTCTAAATTACGGGCACCGCTGGAGCAAATCCCGACGGTGACGGGGCCAAGGCCACCGCCCAGCATCGTAGTCAAGCCGCTAGAGAGCGCTTCTGCACAGAGTCCGGCACTGTCGAAATGAACATGACAATCAATACCGCCGGGGGTCGCAATCATCCCTTCCCCTGCTCGCACATCGGTATTGGCGCTCACGATTAAATTGGGCGTTACCCCCGACATAACGCCTGGGTTTCCAGCTTTGCCGATGCCGACAATCTTGCCGTCTTTGATGCCGATATCTGTTTTGACAATGCCCTGCACTGGATCAATCAGCACCACATTGGTAATCACGAGATCTAATGCACCGTCTGCGGCTGTGACGCCTGCAGCCATTCCCAGGCCATCGCGGAGGGTTTTACCGCCGCCAAAGACACATTCATCGCCATAAACGGTGTCGTCTCGTTCAACTTCAACGATCAGCGAGGTATCTGCTCAGCGGATGCGATCGCCCGTTGTCGGTCCAAAGAGTTCAGCGTAGCGTTCTCGACTAATTTCCATTCCCGATGCTCCGATAGCGCTTTAGCTTCTGAATTTTGCAGACATCTTTGCATTGATGAAATCTTTCAGTACTCTCCCCCCAGAGTTGGGGGGCCGGGGGGGGCCAGTGCAATAGCTCTAGAGACTTCTAAAAGGAACTTACGACACATCAAACCCAAAAGTTTTGAGCCGTTCCAAAGCCATAGCCTTCACCGCTGGATCGTCCAATGCACCGTTGACTAGATTGTTCAAACCTCGTACAAAACGCTCTCCCCCTATCTCTACCAAGGTCACGCTCTTGGTATCTCCCGGCTCAAAGCGGACGGCTGTGCCAGCGGGGATGTCTAGCCGAAAGCCATAGGAATCTGGGCGCTTGAAGCGTAAAGCTCGGTTGACTTCAAAAAAGTGATAGTGGGAGCCGACTTGAATAGGGCGATCACCTGTATTAGAAACAGTTATTTCGATCTGGGCACGATTAGCATTGAGCTGCAGCATTCCTGCTTCACAGAGAATGGCACCGGGGGCCGTGAGGGAAGTGGATTGTTGCATGGCTAGGCTTGTCGCTCAACGGCGCGAATGGGATTATGAATGCTAACGAGCTTAGTACCGTCGGCAAAGTGGGCTTCTATTTGAATCAGAGGAATCAGATCCACAACCCCCTGTAGTACGTCATTTTCTGTGAGCAAGGCAGCACCTTCAGACATGAGTTGGGCGACGGATTTGTCGTCCCTTGCGCCTTCGACGATGTAGTCAGAGATATATGCGATCGCTTCGGGTACATTCAGCTTCACCCCACGTTCTTTGCGGCGACGTGCAATTTCTGCACCGGTGAAGATAGTAAATCGCTCTAGCTCTTTGGGTGTGAGATACATAGATGATGCCAAAACTCTAAACCACTGCACAATTTAGAGCATTCAATATCAAAATTCTGCTTATAGACGGCAGACTAAAATGTATTAATCCGCTACGTAAAATCTCCCCCTATGCCGCTGCAAATGCTGAGGTGTCTCTTGATAGG
>JBAUJD010000103.1:0-7342 GCA_049683515.1 Thermosynechococcaceae cyanobacterium
GGCAGGGGCTGAGCATTGCATTACAGACTTTACACAGGTTCAATTTAACGCCTTAGTTTAGGTATAATTCCACCTCTACCCAGCTTGCCAAGCACTAAACTGGAATAATAAGCACCCTGTCGAGAAGAACGATGCTCAGCACTCCGACCACTGCCAAGCTTTATGAACAGGACTTTGCCCAATGGATCGATCAAACCGTTCACCTATTGAAAGAGGGCAAGCTTGATGAACTCGATCTTGAGAATCTAATTGAAGAGGTTGAAAGCTTGGGACGGAGCGATAAACGGGCATTGAGCAGCAACCTGATCATTGTGATGCTGCATTTGCTCAAATGGCAGTTTCAATCTGAGGAACGCTCTGGGAGCTGGAAAGGTTCAATCATAGAGCACCGCCGCCGCATCAAACGTTTGCTAAGAGATTCCCCTAGCCTGAAGTCTTATCTAGAGTCAGAAGTGACTGATTGTTATACCGATGCACGATTTCAGGCTGCAGGCGAAACGAGCCTGGATCTCACCAAATTCCCGATGGACTGTCCCTATGAACTTAAAGAACTGTTATCTGATGGGTTCTTTCCTGATTAATTGCTAGACCGCTGTGGATTGCGCGACCCAAGGATCAGGAGAGATGCGATCGCATCGGCTTAAATACACCAACGTCAGCGCCAACCATACGATTGACTGCAACGTGATCCCTGAGGCCATCGCAATCATTTACATACACACAGCCTGATCAGACGTATTTTGGGCAAATTCAAACTGAATACCATCGCAATAGCCCTGATTGTTCTCTAGCCACCAGTACCAGCGAATCATTTTACCGTCTGATAACGGCCAACTTTATATAGGTGTCGGCAATAAAACCTAACGCAGCCTCCTTATACAGAGAAGCTTCCATCTGATGGGCCTGTTGCAGCGCCTCCTGTAAGAGCGTCTGGGTCATCTTTGTATCCCCTTGCTGACCATAGGCTTGAGCAATGCTGTTTAACATTGCCACTCGTAAATACAGGGATTGGAGGCTCCGCGCACGCTGCACGACTTGCTGTAGTCCTGCCTTGGCAAGGGAGCGATCGCCAAGTTGACCATAGACTTCGGCTATACCAATGACTAAATTACTGAAAATAATTGGATCCGCAATCAACGTTCCAGAGATGTTTGCGACCTGCTGCAGTTGTTCATGTGCGAGACTAGCATCTCCCAGTTGAGCATAGATTTTAGCGATACTCGTTAATGCTTTAGCTTGGTCCGATGGCAGGTCAATCGCCGTTGCGACCTGCACCGCCTGCTGTAATACTTCTTGAGCGGTCTGGGCTTCACCTAGCTGACTGTAGACTACAGCAGCACTTCTTAAAGTGTCAGATCGAGAATCAAGAGACTCTATTTCTGGCACGGTCTGCATTACCTGCTGTAATTGTGCCTTGGCAACTGAACCCTTTCCCCATTTAGCATGAATTTCAGCGATGCGAATAAAGACTCTGCTGCGGTACCACGGGTCGTCAATTTTTTGAGCCGCCGACATCACATTGTCTAGACCTTGCTGTGAGATCGCACTACTTCCCCACTGCTCATAGGCTTCTGCAACATCGATTAAAGCCCTAGAGCGATCTAATGAGTCTGGGAACGTTTTGGCAACGTCAAGCATCTCTTGAAGCCCCATCGCTACCTTGGCATTCCCAAGGGTGGCATTCCCAAGGGCACCATAGTTACCGACAAGACGCCGAAACCACTCTTGATAAGGAGATCGGTCGCCGCCAAATCGCTGAGAGAGATCCCTCGAGTCTTTGAGCAATTCTTGAGCAGCTTCATCAAACACGCTCTGAGCCATTTGGGTCTCTCCAAGCTGTTCGTAGGCTTTAGCAATCGAACTCAATACATCCACTTTATCCCAGGATCTAGCAAGGCCAGAGGTCAACCGCATCAGCTGCTGCAGCCCATTTTGAGACAATTGAGATGCCCCCCGTTGACCATAGGCGTCGGCCAGAGCGCTCATTATGTCAATTTGGCCGAATGAATCCTCTGCCTCAGTCTTATAGACGATCTGAGCCACCTGCCGGATCAGCGTCTCAGCCTTGTTCACATCACCAAGCTGATCATAGACATGAGCACTGCTCAGTAGCGTACTTGATTTTTCCCAAGGATCTGGAATCGTCTGGGCTAGCTGCACCACTGCCCGTAGACCATCCTGAGTCACCTCTGGATCATTAACGCGACCATAGGCACGGGCAATGAGACTCAGGGCAAAGGCTTGATGATTAGGATTGTCAATCTCTTGCATCAGCTCTAATAACTCTTTCAAACCGTTTTGAGCAACCTTCGCATCGTCCAAGCTGCTATAGGTTTGCGCGAGTTCCACAACACCTGTCGCTTTGATATCGGAATCATTCAACGCTTGGATTAACTGCAGCGCTTGCTGGCGATAGCGTTGAACCAATTGAGCATCTTGCTGCTCAGGATTATCTGCAACGACGTAGCCTTCTATCTTAAGGAGGCGGCTATTCTCCTGATCAGAGTGAACGATTGTGGGTGAAGCCTCAATTCCCTGTATAGGTGTAGTCAGCCCTATTACCATTGAAGAATTTAGAGCGAATACTAATGACTTCAGCTTTAACTGGCTCAGCGTAGATTTTTTTTTATTAAGCACGTTTAGATTCCCCAATAAATCTTGAGCCAAGCATAGGTTGGCACTACTTCTTTTGGTCTTGATCTAATCCTACGCCGGGTGACTTTGGGGCGTGAAGCCACTTTTTTTGATTTAAATCAAATTTTAGATTTTTGTATTCTGGCGATTTGTCAGTCCTTTCGTCTAGCCTTTCTGCCGTGATCGTAGACGGCTGAGTGTTGCTTGGGTCATGCCTAGGTACGAAGCCAGTTGTCCCAATGGGACTTGATCGGTAATGTCGGGATGCTCAGCCAGCAAGCTTTTATATCGTTCGGCGGCTGATTGTGTTTGAAAGGATAAAACACGACGCATCAAGCTGGTGTAATACTGCTCTAGTAGCTGTCGATTGAGGTCTATCCAAATAGTATCTATCTGTGCGAGATAGTTTAGATTGGAGTGACTAATTGAAAGCAATCGCGTATCCGTTACCGTGACCATCGTGTCTTCGCTGGGCTGACGATAGACAAAGCTAAGGTAAGCGGTCGCAAAATGCTCTGGGAAGCAAAACCAGCGCGTTATTTCTTGCTCGTTAATCGTGCAGTATGAGCGAATCACACCGGCATCAACAAAGTAGATATGACTAGAGATTTTCCCGGCTTCTAGTAAGCTGCATTCTTTCGGTAGGTTTTCTATCTCTACGTAACGGCAGAGCTGCTTCTGTTGCTGAACATTGAGAGGAATAAGTTGATGCAGCCGCCGCAGGAGAGTGTCGTACATAATCAGTGGCGCGATCGCAACTTACTGACCCGGGGATGAATCTTGGCCCGAAGGTGAACCCAATTCTTCGCGCAAAATTTCTTGCACCACCTCTATGATCTTGGGCAGCAAGATTTGATTCGACTGCTGCAGTGCTTCGGCTGAAAGCTGGGGCGTAATCTCAATCGTCTTCTGCCCCAATGGCGTTTGATAAAATTCAAGTAACCCTTTTAGATCTGCTTCGGTGTAGTACTTGGCGTAGAGCGCCAATGTAATCTGCGCTGAAATCTCACCCACATCCACTCGCTGAGGCAGTAACTCTCGATAGCGCTTCGCCAGTCGAGTAGAGAGTTCAGTCACCTTTACTTTGAAAGCATCAGCATCTTTATCTTTTAGATTTGTGGTCTGAGATAGGGTATCCGCAACGAACTGAGGCAATACCGTCTCAGTTTGAACGAGCATGGCCTCAGTCATCTGAGCTGAATTTTGTCTCTGCTTCGTCAGGGTCAGCAGCTCTTCGATCAACGCCTGCTTTTGGGCAGGGACCGGAGCCACCGTACTAGGCTCAGTTGCATTTTGAGCAAGACTGACACTACAGGGAATGCTCACCAAACAGGCGACACAAAGAATTTTAAAGACAGACTTGAACACGTTATTTCTCCCTACGCTTACCCCTCTGTGATGCTAACAGTTGTTTATGGCACTGGCGACCCTCAATGACGGCTTAGAACAAGACTCGACAAATCGCCAAAGAGGCCAATAGCCCCGCAGCATCGGCACAGAGCGCAGCAGGGACCGCGTGACGAGAACGAGAAATCCCAATGCTACCGAAGTAAACCGCCAACACATAGAAAGTGGTTTCGGTTGACCCCTGCATCGTTGAGACAAGATCTGCCAAAAAGCTATTGGGGTTGGTCGATACAATGTCTGACATATAGCCATAGGCACCCCCACCAGAAAGCGGTCGAATCAAGGCCATCGGCAGCGCTTCAGGGGGCATTCCGATTAGAGACGTTACCGGCGTCAGTACAGACGCCATCAAGTCAAGTGCGCCGCTGGCCCGAAACATCCCGATCGCAACTAAAATCGCCACCAAGAACGGAATGATGCGGATGGCAATCTCAAAGCCTTCTTTAGCGCCCTCCGTCATCACTTCGTATACCTTGACCCCACGGAAGTAGCTCACAAGCAGAAAGAGACAGATGACCATCGGCAACAACCAATGGGAAGCAACGCTCGCAAATTGGGTCGTCACCAAATAGGGCAAGCCATTGCGGATCAACTTATAGATAATGGCGGCGCTCAAAACCAACGCCAATCCGCCAAACATGATGCTGCCAATGGTTCCAGGCGGTGATAGGTCTGCCGGTTCGGTGGGCGAGACGTCATCTGCCGTCTGATCACCGTCACCGGAAAGATTCAGATCGTCAGCATCGACCGGCGGTGCAGCAGCGGCCTCTAATTTATCGCTTCTAGCAGCCAATACTTTCGCAATGACAATGGCCACGGTGGTCGAGCAAAAAGTGGCGACCAAGGTTGGGATAATAATGCTGCCAGGGCTGTTCGCCCCCGCACTTGATCGCAATGCAATGACCTCAATGGGCAGCAGGGTTACAGAGGAGGTGTTAATCGCGAGGAATAGGCACATAGCGTTAGTCGCCGTGCCTGGATTGGCATTGAGCTTATTGAGTTCAGTCATCGCCTTGAGGCCCAAAGGCGTGGCCGCATTCCCCAACCCCAGTGCATTGGCGGCGATGTTCATCAGCATGGCGGACATGGCGGGGTGGTCAGCGGGCACCTCTGGAAACAGCCGCATCATGACGGGGCGAATCCACCGAGCGATCAGCGTCATCAGGCCGGCTGCTTCAATCACCTTGAGAATTCCCAGCCATAGCGCCATGGCCCCTACTAGGCCGATTGCCAACTCAACGGCAGTTTTAGCGGAGTCAAAGGTGGCTTCGGTTACAGCGGCCATTTTGCCGGTATAGGCGGCAATGATTGTGGCAAAGACAATCATAAATAGCCAAATGGCATTGAGGGGCGATGACGCCTTTTTCATAGTGCTTTCCTACATCAACGTTCTTGCTTTGGCGGCAAAAAACCAATGGCAGTAAGCATAGACCATCTTTGAACCTGGGGCGGCAAAGGTTACGGATCCGCTAAGCTTTGGGCAAGGTGCTATTGTGCGCTCCAGGGTCAGAGCAGCAGTGAGGAGGCCAGTCATGGCAAGGTTAGAGACCGATGTCTATCAAAGCCCCCAGTGGTTTAAGCGCTTTTTTGCCTGGGCAATGGCGACGGCGGCGGCGGAGTACGAAGATGCGATCGCATCCCGTAAACAATCCCTGTTCCAAAACCTACAGGGTACCGTTCTAGAGATCGGTCCTGGCGCGGGAGTTAACCTCCGCTATCTCAAACTTGAGAACACCTGGATTGGTTTAGAACCCAATCCCTATATGCATCCCTACCTCCGCCAAAAAGCTGAACAGCTTGGGCTAACCATTGATCTAAGAACCCATACCATCGGCGCAGCAGGGATTGCAAACGACAGCATTGACACCGTTATTAGCACCCTTGTGCTGTGCTCAGTTCCCAACCTAGACGCCACCCTGGCAGAAATTTTACGCGTTCTGAAACCGGGCGGCACATTTCTGTTCATTGAGCATGTTGCGGCCCCCAGCGGCCCCCTTCTTCATCAGATCCAAACCGGCATTCGCCCCCTCTGGACCCGCATCGGCGATGGTTGCTGCCCGGACCGCAATATTGGTCAAACTATTGAGCAAGCAGGCTTTACGACGGTGACCCAAGACGCCTTTGATGGCCCAGTCCCCATTGCTATCGTCAAGCCTCATATCATTGGCGTTGCGACAAAATAAGATCGCAGAGCCTAGCAGAACTTTATAAAACAACCCCTGACGCCACCACGAAAAGATAAGTATGTCTTATGTTTTTTCGTTATTCATATTCCTTCGCGATTTTGTCGAAGCCAGGAACGATTCATACCCATTTCCCGTCACTATCGATCACCCTTAAACCCTCTGAAAACAAGAATTGTCAGCGTCTTTAAGCATCAATAAGAAATGTATCTTTTATTCAGGTAGAGTCCTGACAGTTCTCAGAATCGCATGTTATCTTATAAAGTAAGGGTTTAGAAAAACTCATGTACTCAACTGGATCCCAATCGACGTGGGGAGTCTCATTAGACGGGTTGAGTTCTATTGTTTTTGAATAACTCACTCCTTACTCACTCCTCCGTCATGACAACCTTCACTGTCTTTGGTCTTCCCCTGATGATTCCGGTCATTGCCACCGGCTATATCGTTACTATTTATGGCATTCTGCTGCTTCTAGAGCGGATGCGCGAATACAAGCGTCCATAGCGGATCATTCTTGAGCGCAAACGAGTGCGCTGTCGGTGTAAGCCGATGGCGCACGCCGCTCATTTAAAGTGGTTCGAGTAAGGGTTGCAAGATATCATGGCCGGAGGCCGTCTCTTTTGAGTGCGGCGATCGCTAGCCCTTCTTTCTATGACTCTTGATTCTTGGAATCGTCACCATGTTCTGTCGCTAGCTGACTTCACAGCCGAGGAACTTGATATTGTTCTGCAAACGTCCCATAGCTTCAGTGGCGTTCTGCAGCGGCGAGCCAAAAAAGTGCCCACGCTGCAGGCTCGATTGGTGACCAACCTTTTTTTTGAACCCTCGACTCGAACCCGCAGCAGCTTTGAGCTGGCGGCCAAACGACTTTCTGCAGATGTGCTGAATTTTTCCCCCGGCACTTCATCTCTGAGTAAGGGCGAAACCATTCTCGATACGGCGAAGACGTTCTTAGCCATGGGGACCGATCTAATGGTGATTCGTCACCAAGATGCTGGCGTGCCCCACATGATTGCCGCCGCAATGGATCAGTTGGGCGGTCAAGTTGGTGTCCTTAACGCCGGGGACGGCTTTCATGAGCATCCGTCTCAGGGGCTGTTAGATTTATTCACGCTCTG
>JBAUJD010000104.1:0-3771 GCA_049683515.1 Thermosynechococcaceae cyanobacterium
TCCAGCAGTTGTAAGATGTCATACATGGGCTTTAGAGGGACTGGATTAGGAGTAATTCTTAGTATCCCTCTAAAGCCCTCTTGACTAACAGCCAACTCTCACTTCATCTGTTGGCGAAGGTATTGATTGCTCTTGATAATAAAAAAGCGTTTCATCTGCCAAGCTGCTATCCAATAGGGTCTGAGCAATGCTCTCTTGCTCTAGGTTGTCGCCGATCACCTCAACGCCGCTGTAGCGATTAGGGCGTCCCTCTAGCCAACGAGGAATATTCAGTTCGGTGTATTCGATTCCCTCTAGCCCTGCCACAAAATCGATGCCAAGGGCTTGTCCATCGGGCATCTCAAAAATGCCTTTTAACCGATGGACTTGACCGTAGGCTCCCCTTGCCAGTTCAATCAACACCACCTCTAAGCTAGGGGGATCAAACACCTGCCCCTGTAGGGGGGTATGCCATAGCTCAGGCGGCTGGGCTGCATCAGGAATTGCAATATCGTTGCCCAGACAAATTTCATCGGCCCATTGATGCCATTCAGAGTCTTGGAGATCAGGGGGTAGCACCGCAACTTGATGACAGGGCAAAGCGTTGAGAAACGGTGAGTCTAAATTCAGGTGGAAGCCCAGCTCTAAGTAAACCACCGCCTGGTCTGGCAGTGAGGTGAGTGCCTGCTGGAGTTGGCTCTCAGGAATCACCTGCACCCAGGGAAAGGTATAGCCAATCTGCATCAGATCTACGGAAACATTGCCTAACCCCGGATAGAGATAAAACAAGGGAGCCGCTTCATCTTTGAGAAATTGTTTAATCCAGGTGGTTTTACCACTGCCAGGGGGGCCAGAAACGGCGATAAAAGAGGGAGTACTCATACAATTAATGGGTCAAGGCTAAACACTGCTGGAGCTGTTGCTGTAATTGTTCTGAATCTAAGTTGCGACCGATACACACCAGTTGATTGTGGGGAGGCTGAAACCAAGACTCATCCTGAAACTGACTCCGCTTACCGCTCAGTTGAAACAGATGCCGGTGGGGGCTTTCTGTAAACCAGAGGACGCCCTTGGCTCGAAAGACCTCTGTCGGTAGCTGGTAGTCCAGAAACTGCTGAAATTTTTTGAGCACGAAGGGGCGATCGCTTTCAAAGGGCACGGCAACAAAGCCATCATCTTGTAAATGAGGGGTGACTGGCGCGGCACCAGCCTTTCTGTCACCTGAAAAGAGCGCCACATCAAGAACACTCGATAACGGGACTTGACCATAGGTCATGGGTAACACCCTCGCTTGGGGCTTAAGGCGCTTAATTTCAGTTTCTAAATGACTGAGCTGTTCGTCCCCTACCAGATCGGCCTTGTTAAGTAAAATAATGTCTCCATGCTGGATCTGACGGAGGGCAACCTGACTTTGGCAATGCTCAGCGGTAAACGTTTCGGCATCTACCACCGTCAGCACCGCATCTAGGCGAGTCAGGTTCCATAGCTCACTGACCATAAAGGTGAGCATGATGGGATAGGGGTCTGCCACACCCGACGTTTCTAAAAGAATCGCTTCTAAGCCCTGCTTGCCTGCAGCTTTTTGCATGTGGTCATAGGCCAACACCCGCCTCAGCGCCCTCAGAAAGTCGTCCTTGACCTGACAACACACGCAGCCGTTCTTGAGGGAAACAATGTCTTCATCAACGGCCACTAGAATTTGGCTATCAATATCAATGGCCCCAAATTCATTGACAAACACAGCCACGCGCCGATCGCAAAGATGACCCAGCAGATGATTGAGCAAGGTGGTTTTACCGCTGCCCAAAAATCCCGTGATCATTGTGACGGGCAGGCGTTTTTCAAACTGTCCTGGGAGGGGGAGCATCGCTCAGTCCTTAATGAGAGAGTTTCACTAACGAATCGCAGCGGAATGAGCAACGAGATTGAAAAACTCTTGGCGGGTGCGGGCATCACTGGCAAACGCGCCCCGCATGGCGCTCGTTGAGGTCCAAGAGCCAGGTTTTTGTACCCCCCGCATCACCATGCACATATGTGTAGCTTCGACAACGACGGCCACACCTTGGGGCTTGAGCAGTCCCTGCAGGGCATCGGCAATTTGGGCCGTTAACCGTTCTTGTACCTGGAGTCGCCGCGCATACATCTCGCAGATGCGGGCGATTTTCGACAGACCAATGACTTTGCCGTTGGGAATATACGCCACATGGGCTTTGCCGATAATGGGCAAGATGTGGTGTTCGCAGGAACTAAACAGATCAATATCGCGCACCAAAACCATCTCGTCTAGATTCTCGGAAAAGACGGCCCCATTGAGCAACTCATCTAGGGACATTTGATACCCGGAGGTGAGAAATTTCAAAGATTTGACGACTCGCTTGGGGGTATCTCGCAGCCCCTCTCGATCTGGATCTTCCCCCATGCCCAGCAGCAATGTGCGGACAGCTTCCCGCATTTGCTCCTCTGAGACGACGGGCTTGGACTCCGTAGTGATGGTGTCGGGAATGAGCGAAGAGATAGAGGACACGGACATGAAGACTCCTAACGGTTAAATAAGACTGACTAAAATGCCATGCAATTAAACAGGGCTGTATGGGCAACACGGTGATTGAGACACCTTCTGAGTATAATGATAATCATTATCATATTGATTGTAAATCATGATCGTTTGCGCCTAACCTTCTGCCTATGTCTTCTATACCCTCCAATCTGCTGGACCAAACCCCGCCTGAAAAGCTACAGCGGCTGCGTCATACCTGCGCCCATGTTTTGGCAATGGCGGTTCAGACCTTGTTCCCCTCTGCCAAGGTGACGATTGGTCCCACAACAGAGACGGGGTTTTACTATGATTTTGACCATGCTGATCCGTTTACCCCAGATGATTTAGATGCGATCGCAACCGAGATCCGACGCATTATCCGCGCCAACCTACCGATCATCCGAGAACAGGTCGATCGCGATCAAATGCAAGCCGAAATTGAGAGCCTGCAGGAACCCTACAAGTTAGAAATTCTGGCTCAGATTCCTGAAGGAGAGGCCATTACCCGCTATTTCATCGGCAGTCCCGACACGGGACCGACGCCACACCCAGAGGCGGATGCTTCGCTGATTGATCCGTTACCGATTGCCCCGAGTGAATTTTGGTGGGATCTCTGTGCCGGTCCCCACCTGAACAGCACGGGCGAACTGCACCCTGACGCCTTTGCCTTAGAAAGCGTGGCGGGAGCCTACTGGCGCGGCGATGAATCCCAGGCCCAGCTCCAGCGGATCTATGGCACCGCTTGGGAAACCCCAGAGCAGCTCCAGGCTTACCTGCACCAAAAAGAAGAAGCTCAGCGCCGAGACCACCGCATCTTAGGGAAAACCCTAAAGCTCTTTAGTATTGAAGAGGCTGCTGGCGGAGGGCTGGTCTTTTGGCATCCACGGGGGGCTAGGATTCGCCACATCATTGAAGACTACTGGCGGCAGGCACATTTGGCGGCAGGGTATGAGCTACTCTATACGCCCCATATCGCCAATCTTGATCTCTGGAAAACGTCAGGGCATTTCGAGTTCTACCGCGACAGCATGTTTGATCAAATGGCGGTGGAAACGCAGGATTATCAGATCAAACCAATGAACTGTCCCTTTCATGTGCTCACCTACCAGCATGATCTGCACTCCTATCGAGCTTTAGGGATGACAACGAACCTATAATGCCTGTTGAATAAGGGTCAATGCTCTCATGCCTCGTTGAAAATTGAGTCGTTTATGAGGCTTCAATCTCATTAAGTCGATAGCGAGGTCGTCCCACAT
>JBAUJD010000105.1:0-3294 GCA_049683515.1 Thermosynechococcaceae cyanobacterium
TGGAAAGGGGGGCTTAGATATTTGAGAATTTTAACCCAGCTCAAAATCCCCCATTCGGTGGGACTTTGAGGACCGATGTAGGGCACCCAATCTTTTTCAAACATCCGTTTGGATTATTCTGTTGCGATCGCGGCTTCAAACGCTGTCTGATCGGCATAAATCTCAAAGACTTGATGGGTGTCGGTGAGACTAAATAACAGATCAACCTGTCTATTGATGGTGCACAGGCACAAACGACACCCCTGCAATCTCGACTTTTTGAGCGCCAGCACCAACGCCCCTAGGCCAGAGCTGTCCATAAAGGTTAACCGTTCGCAGTCCACCAGAATAAAGTCAGCCTCAGCCGCTAATGCTTGGTCGATGGCCTTCTGTAAGTTTTCAGTGGTGGTACCATCCAAAATCTCAGTAGGCTGTATGATTTGCACATTAGGGTTCATGGCATCTGAGTCAAATATTAAACTTAGGATGAACAGTGAGCGCTTTCGCGTCAATGTCTCTTCGACACAAACTAGGGTGTTCCTCACATAGGATAATGCCCTTGGGTTCAGAATAAGTAGATCCTATGCCTTGGACTCGAATCGTCAGCGGAATCATTGCCATTATTCTGGCCTTGGGGGCAACCATTCTGGGGGGCTGGTATTTCACGGCTGGACTGGCGGTGCTGATTTACCTAGCTCACCTTGAATATTTCCAACTGGTGCGCGCTAAGGACATTTTACCGGCCGGTAAAACAACGATTATCGTTAGCCAAGCGCTGCTCGTTATTTCAACTCTATCCAACGACCTCGCAGATGTCGTGTTGCCGCTGGCCGGAACCGCAATTTGCTTTTACCTACTGTTTCAGCCCAAGCTCTCTACCATTGCAGATATTTCGACCTCGATTTTAGGTCTATTCTATGGCGGCTATTTGCCCAGCTACTGGATTAGAATTCGGTCGATTAACAGTGCCGACACCAGCAACTTAATATTCAATGGGTTTTGGCCCACGGATTGGGCCAGCCTCAAAGGATTGCCCGAAGGCTTGGCCCTGACGCTGATCGCCTTTGGTTGCATCTGGGCCGCTGATATCGGTGCTTATACGATGGGCCGACTCTTTGGCCGCACCCGTTTATCTGATATCAGCCCTAAAAAAACCGTTGAAGGCGCAGTTTTTGGGGTTGCCGGTAGTGTGGGGGTGGCGCTATTGGGGGCATGGACCCTTCACTGGCCTGCTTGGCCGATTACGGGAGTTGCTTTGGGACTATTGATTGGGGCCACCAGCTTGCTGGGAGATCTCACCGAATCGATGATGAAGCGCGATGCAGGGGTCAAGGATTCAGGGCAGCTCATCCCTGGGCACGGTGGCATTTTAGATCGCGCCGATAGCTATGTATTTACGGCACCGCTGGTCTATTACTTTGTAACGCTGATGTTGCCCTTATTTGCTCGCTAGGCTTGGGGAAGGGAGATGCCTCTTTTCCCCATTAATGACCTACCGTGTACACACAAGTGCTAGAAAGCACCTGTGTGTACACGGTAGCCTTAATCGCTCAGCACTCAGCCTAAGACTGTTCTGCTTTCGCGCAGGTGAGTACCCTTACTGTTGCTGCGGCGGCATAGTTCCGTTGGGAGGCTTCATTAGGCATAAACGCTTGCCCTCTCTCATTCAACGGTGATGCCGCGCCACAGTAGCTAGACATTTGACCGATAACCGCTTCGGCCCAGTGGCCCGACGTGTCGGTAAAAGTTGTCGCTGCCTGGGTAGACTTCAACTCTGCACTAAACCCACGTTGGGTTCGGGCATATTCTGCGGCCTTTTTCAGAACGGCCATCATCTCGGCTCGAGTGACGGTGCGAGTGGGTCGGAAATCGCCTTCAGGGTAGCCTTGGACAATGTTCTTTTCTTTCGCAAAGGCGATCTTGGCTGCGCTCCAGCGAGAAGCCTGCACGTCTGGATAGGGGTTCTGACTGGTCTGAGTTGGCACATCTAGGGTGACGCCGGGAACATTCGGTAATGCGCCGAGAACGATGGAGACCAACTGTTCCCGCGTCAGTGAAGCCAGCGGTCGGAATGTATTATCTTCGGCGAAGCCAGAGATAAACTTCTGGGACACAGCCGCTCGAATTTCTTTGAGGTAGATGTCATTGGCGACATCTGGGAATGGAATCTCAGAGATCCCTTTGGTGAGGTAGATATGGCCCAAGACCTTCTTCTCAAAGGTCCGTTTTGTAAATCGCCACTCAGGGTCTAAGGTGATTTTGGCAAAGCCGTCTGTAACGCCCCCGGCCCGTCCAATTTCAATCTCTTGTCCTTGACTATTGGGCGGTGGAGAACCAACGAGCACTAAATCTCCGTTGCGGCGGCGAATTCGTAGACTGTAGTTGAGGGCTTGATCTTCGCCATCGATCCGAACCGAGTAGCCGTTGGCATCGGTTTTGCGATCGCAAATGCCAGTAAAGTCAAATTTCACGAGCAGCGGATCAACAATCACTGGATTGCTGCCGCTTTCGCTCCAGCAGGGTTGCTTGTCCGAAATTTGCCCAATGATCAAGAGTTGGTGCTCTCCCTGCCCAAAGGGAGCGGCCACCGCAATGTACTCGCTCTGATTCATTTCTGCTTCGCCAAACGTGGCGGCTTGCACGCCGGGAGCAGCGGTAGCGACGACAGCCGTTGTCGCCAAAACACCCCAAAAGGGAGAATTCGATAATTTCATAGTTGGATCTGGTAATGCGTTACGAATATGGACTGATAGGAGGCGCTGCACAGGCTACCACAATTCGTTATGAAACCCCATAACGAATTATGCTGTCATCCGCTCAGTTATACCTGCTATCGCTGCTGACGCTGGGGCTAGTCTAAATTGTTCCGTTCTTTGGGTTCAACAAGTTGTGACATAAAGGTATACAAATCCAGCTCTGGCTGCTGCTGCAGAACCCGATCTTTGAGGTCCATCAGTGCCTCTGATAGATGATCAGCCTGATCTCGATAGTGAACGTTTTCAGAGAGCATGTCGGCAAAAATACTGCGTTCAATCTCTTTGCGAGAGGGGGGCTGGTCTTCGTTAATGGATAGAGCATGAAACTCCCGCCCGGTAACGTCGTACTTCAGCAAAAATACCAGAGCTTCGCTGATCTCTTGGAGCTGGGTTCGCAGGTCTCGAACATCAATATCCGATCGATTAAAGCCAATGGAGCCTTGAATTCGCAATTCAGTAATGCTGCCCGGTGTCTGACCTGTTTTAGCCGCACGGGTTACTTCAGCCGTCGCCATCTGCATCACTTCATCTGGGGTTTGGTCAGGTTTGACCTTGCAGG
>JBAUJD010000106.1:0-8281 GCA_049683515.1 Thermosynechococcaceae cyanobacterium
AATCAAATCTACATGCAGGCTCCAAGTCCCCCAGAATGGGGGATTTAGGGGGCCAATTCAGGATATTTAATGCTGCATACACATTCTCGACACCTCTGATACAGTACATCCCATATTTTTACGGCTCCACCTGTAAATCTTGGGTTTGGTCCACTATCACCAGATCGATGCCTCGCAGATCGCGGTAAACAAACTCCACTCGACGGTTGCGAGCTAGGGCCGTGCGATCGCCCTCCCCTGTCAGCAACTGCGTCTCACCCCAAGACCGAATCGTGATCCGAGCTGGGTCAACGCCCTGGCCGAGTAAATAACGACGCACCTGCATCGCCCGTCGCTGGGCCAAGTCTTGGTTGTAAGCGGCAGTGGCCCGTGAGTCGGTGTGGCCGTGCAGATCGATAACCACGGTGGGATACTTTTTGAGAACCCTAGCCACCTGATCAAGGGCAACCTGACTGGCTGGACTCAGAGTGTCTTGATTGAGGCCAAAATGGACCTTTTGGGGCGCTTCAGCTCGAATCTGCACCGGAATAATCGCAGGCGGCTGAATCGAAACCGACATGGCTTTCGGCTTGAACTCACCACAGTTAGGACTCTCAACCGCGATCTCATCGGGTTCAGGAGCCGCTGCCGCTGCAGTGCGAATCACAGCATTGAGGGCCGGTTCTGAAGTGCCGGTGTCGGTCAGGGTAGCAATGGCACTGATGCGATCTCCGGGTTGAAGATCGGTTAAAGTAGCGCTAAAGCGTCCGGTCTGATCGGCAACAACATCAATGAGCGGTTCACTGAGCGGCCCCTGAACTCCGGTGCCAACCACCCGATACAGGGTCACCGTCGCCCCCGGATTGGCAACGCCATCAATGCCCACCTGCCCGTTAAAGATCAAAAACTCGCGGCTAAGAAATTCGGGGGTGTTAATGGCCCGATTGCCCGTATCAAGGCGGCGGTTGCCGGTATCTCGCTGAGGTACATTGGCTCCGTCGCCGCGCTGATAGGCGCTGACGCCGACATTGTTGCGGGTGACCAAATCAATGCTGAGGCCGTCGAGGTGGTTAAACCGATTTTGGGTGATGATGTTGCGATCGCTTCTCGGGTACGCCGCCACCGTTACTCCTGGTCCGGTCTGATAGCGAATTTCATTGTTGTGGATTTTATGATCACTGCCCATTAGGTAAATGGCCGAACGCCGCAGTCGCTGACCGTTGAATTTGATCGTGTTGCCGTGAATATCAACGGCCCCATCGGGCTTGAACAGATATATTGCGCTACCGTCATTGCCGCAGATCAAGTTGTTGCGAATCACCCCGTTGTTAATTTTGCCTTCGAGACGAATGGCATCCGGCATTCCGGCAAGGCCATTGCCAACGATTTGGTTATCGTTGACGATCAGGTTTTCAGCTTTGCTGCCCGTAATAATGGCGCTACCGTCATGGTGAGCAATGCGATTGTGGCGAATGGTGGTGCCGGTGCTATTGAACACCGAGACTCCGAAGGCAGAGAGCCGTGCTGGCATTTGATCTTCCGGCGTAATCCCCAGCCAGTTGTTCTCAATCAGGATGCCTTTGGGGGGCTGGGACTGTTTATGATTATCTTTGAGCGTAAAGTTTTCTGCTTGGGTTGCCACTGCCTGCTGATGACTTTGAGGCAAAAGCTGATGGACAACAAAAATATCGGCAGGGGGCGTGGTCGCTGTTCTGTTATGAGTTGCGGTAAACCCGTAAAGGCTAAGGCCGCGTATCGTAACATTGTCTGCGGCAAGGGTTAGCCCCCGCAAGACTTCAGAGTTTTCGGCTGCCGTCAAGGCCACTATCGGCCCAGAGCCAGAGCCTGCCTGCGTCGTGCCATCAATAACGACGGCAGACGTAATCGGTGGCAACATCGTCTGCAGTTTGATGGTGGTGGCTCCACTGGGGAGGTCAAACTCAATGTGGCTGGGGCCGTCACTGACTTGGGCCTGTTCTGCAGCGCTGAGCTGATTGCGGGAGAGGGTGCCGTTAGTGAGTGCGATCGCTTCTCTTAAAGTCAAGCTCTCGTCGGGCTGAATCTCGCCGTCTTGATTGCTGTTTACTACTACTGTGAGCTTCTGGGTTGATTCTTGCGCTAAGCCGGGAAGGGCAGTACTGCTCAGCACCGTGAACAAAGCTGTACAGAGAGAAAGCGACAGTTTGAAAGGGGTCAATGAGAAAAAAGTGGGTATTTCTTGTCGCTGTATATCTAACCATAGACCTTGCACTTGCCCCCTAAATCCCCCATTCTGGGGGACTTTAAGTACCTGTCTAGCCACCATCTTCGACATTGTGGGAACTGAATAGAAGATAGACATGTTTGACAAAGGTTCATTGGCAATAAGATTCAAGCGATTAGCTTGCCTATCCTTGAAATCCAGCGTCGTTAAGGAATCAAAGTCCCCCACGAGTGGGGGATTTAGGGGGCTAACGCAGAATTCCATGCAGGAGATCGATTCTTTATGAGTCGAAAGAGCAATATTTTCCTTTCCCCATCTGCAGCGATTCATTTAAAGTGCCTCCTCTTGCGTGACGGGGTTTACAGATTTTTGAGCAGCAGCAATACGCTTGGCAGCAGGAACGATCGCCTGCGGTTCCTCCACCGCAGTATTCGCAGCTTCTGCCGGAGCCTCACCGGGCTTTTTCACTAGAGACTCTTGCTGCTGCGGAGCAGAGGGTTTCTGGAACCCAAAGTCTTTGAACAGATTGTTATCAAGCTTCAAAGTAACGCCCAGATACGGACCGCTCGCAGAGCGAGAATTACCCAAATCGCGATCGTTGGCATCGCCAAAGGCATACCCGGCGGCAAGGCGAAGGTTCGGGTTGAGGTAATAGCCCACCTCAGCATTAAGACCGAACTCGTTATAGCCCACGCTGGGCTGACCAATCCAGCGAGCCTCAGCGCTGACATCCCAGCGATAGTTAAAGCGATGGGTGGCTCGAAGCTGCGCCAGCGAAACGGTGCTGGTGCCTACTAAATCTTGGGCTAGGTTGGTTTCACTATGGCGAACGCCAAACTTGCCGTATAGCTCCCAGTTCCAGCTTGGGGCATAGATGCCTTCTACCGAGAGCAGATGCTCCTGAGAGCCGGTCCCTTGACCTAACAGCAGGCTTTCAGGAATCGTAGAGGGGTTTTGGCGATACTCATAGCGCAGCAACCCGTTAAAGGTATCGTCGGTGGGGTTGCGGTAAGCAAGGCCCAGCTTGACTTCGCGGCTTGTCCCTAACCCTTCTAAGCCTTGGTTAGAGGCGCTAGCCTGCTGAAAGCTTGCCAGTGCGGTCAGGTCACGGGTCACTTTACCCAGAACATTGGCCGAAATCACGGTGTTAGAACCCCGCTCGTTGACGCGATGCTCAACTCTCGCTCCCAACTGCAGGTTGGGGTTGTCGGTGTAACTGATGCCAGTGCTGAAGCTGTGGCCGTTGGTCAACGTGAGGGCCGAAGCGCCTGAGCCGACCGCAAAGGGCTGACTAAACTGCTGTCCGGCGGCAGTGCGGAACTGTTGGCTAAACACGTATTCGTAAGAGAAGTCCATGTTTAAGCCTGGGGCTAATTTTAGCCCTTGGTCAATGCCGAACCGACCGCCCATACCGCGATCGCCCAGTAGCGTTGCTTCACCTCGCAGCGTGGTATCGGTGGCAAAGGTGTGCTGCCCCTTAATGCCAACACTGGGGATAAAATCACCGTCATACTGTCCCCCGGACAGGTAGGTGCTATCAAAGCTGAGGGAAATATCGGGGTGAATCTGCCAATCTAGACCGACGGTGGTGCGGTTGGGGTAGAGCGGATCGGATTCAGATGAGAGGGTTAGATCGTTATAGGCGTGGAAGTTAAGGTTCTTTGCCAGCGGCATTGTGAAGCTGCTGCTGAGCTGGTCAGAAACGGTGCTGTCGCCCGTGAGTCTGTCGTTGCGATCGCGATGCACCCAATCAACCCCAAGATTTGCCTTGCCAATTTTTTGCTGAAGTCCAGCGCGAATGGTGGTGAGTGAATTATCAACGGCACTCCCTGGCGTAGGGGATAGTCCAGGTAGCAGCAACTCCTCTAGCGTATCGAGGGGACGAGGGGCGATACCGACGTTATCTTCATGGTCGTAGCTAGCTCGGAGGCTGGTGCTGTTCGTAATTTCGGCATCCACCTCAGCGCCGTAGCGGGTTTGACCCGGCACAAAGGAAGTCGTGGCATTATTTGAAAACCCAGTGTCGGTGGCCCGGAAGTACGCCTTACCCGATAGCCGATCAAATAAACGGCCCGTTAGCTCGGCTCGGTAGGCACTGCCGCTGATGCGATCGCCATCCAAACCATTGTCAGAGTGGGCATACTCGGCCACGAACTGAGCGTCTTTACCCAAAGCAATCTGAGCATCAGCGCCGTAGAGCTGAAAGTTCTGATCGCCACGATCTTCTCTAAAGTAAGTCGTGCCCAGCCAGCTTTCTTGATCGAGCGCGCGGGAGAAATTGTACTGGAGGCGACCGCCATAGACATTGGTCTGGCCTGCGTTACTTTCAAACTGATAGGTCGCCACAATGCGACGCACCAAAATTGTGCCATCGGCAGCAACATCGGTACGCAGGACCGGGCGACGGAAAAGGATAGTGCCGCGATCGTAATCAATGTCGTAGTCGGCCCCTCGGCTAAGGCGCTCTCGCTGCAGTACCGTACCGGGGCGATTGAGTTCTTCTAGCTCAAGGTACAGGTCTTCACTGCCCGACACCAGCAAGCGACGCGATAAGAAATAGAAGCCGCTCGTACCATCGGGGGCAATGGTGTCGCGCTGAAAGCCCTCGACATTGTTGCCATAGAGGCCCGTTAGCTGCAGGTTGCCAATGTTGTAGTTAGCCTTAAAACCATGCAGGTCACGACCCGTTGCCGAAAATAACTGCGACGACCGATTGAACTCTTCGGTGTGGTAGTCACCCCACATAAAGTAATCGGTTCCCGCATTCTTGACTGGGGAAGTGCGCTCAAAGCGGAGGTAAAAATTATCAGTGGAAGGCGCAGTGACTTCGGTGGTGGAATCATCGCCATAAACTGGATACAGAGTATCGCTACAGTCACCTACCGCTCGGAAAAGGCTGGTATTACCGTTACAGTCTGTATTTAAGGCACGCTCACTATTAAAGGCACCCGTCACCGACCATTCACCGATGGAGGCAATCCCGAAGGCAGAAGCCTTGAGGTCTACCCCGAAGCCATTATCTTGATCCTTGGGTAGATAATCCCGAAAGCTGTCAAAGAAGTCGGTGCCCCGGCGACCGAGGCGAAAATCAATGACCCCCGTGAGCAGCGGATCTGCCCGCAGCGGCGTTGAAAATTCAAGTTGGTGATAGCCTTCAAGGGCATTACTCTGGACCTGCACTCGCACTAGACCCGCCTGCAGATTAGACTGCAGCGTGGCCGTGAACTGCCCATCCACCGCCTGAACCTGAAAGCCAGGGGCATCAGGATTGGCATCGACCCCCACAAACTTGCCTTCGGTGCTTTGCAACGTGACGACGGCAGTCCAGTTGGAGCGGTTGTTGTTCTTATCTAAAAGCTGTCCCTGAACGGTGGCCGTGGAGCGACCGTCGGCAGGTATTTTAGTTTCTAGGGTCGTCACCTTGAGCTTGTCCGGTTCACCGCGCACTTGGGCTTTTACAGAGGCTAAGGTCTCGGTTTCCCCAGGGCGATTTACCGTGAGGGTGTTTTCGCCGGACTGAAGGGTGACACCATACCAAGTTTGGCGAACTTTTCCCGCAGTGGTGTCGGTTGCCGTGCGACCCACTTGGGCGTTGTCTACCAGACTACCGTTCACCCGTAGCTCCACGGTTTCACCGAGAGGGAACTGCACGGTTACTGAGGTCGCGGGCTGACCGATCAGCTCATTGGGTGTCGGTGAAATAATCGCAAAGGGCTGGGTTTCGCTAGGGGCGGTGGCCTCCTGTGGTAAGGGTTTTGAACCGCTATAAACCTGGGCAGACTCCAAAGGAACCAGTTCTCCCTGGTTATGCACGGTGATCCGGTTGGTGCCAGCCTGAAACTGAAGGTCGTACCAAGTGCGCTGTACCTGCTGAGTACTGGGGTTGGTAATAGATTGACCAATTTGACCGGCATCAATGAGCGCACCGTTGACCCGCAGCTCAATGGCTTGGCCCACGGGGGACTGCACTGTTACCGAAGAATCGGTTTGCCCAATCAGGCTTTCAGGTACCGGGGTTAGAATCTGGACGGTGTTAGCTGCGCCAACAGGTGACGCCTTATCTGCAGTGTCGGCAGTCGGGGGGAGAGCTGCAGAAACCGATTCAGGTTCTGTGGTCAGAGTTTCTTCGACCACAACAGCAGGAGGGGCTTTCTCTTCAACGGTGTCTTGCAGATTTGGGTTTGCAAGGGCGGGTGAGAAGGTGAGTCCGGTGCTTGCAATAGCACCGAGCAAACTGACCTGCACCCAGCGTGGGTGTCGGGATTGAGATGACATTATGGGGCCTCCTCTTTAAAGGTGGGGGTGACCCCAAAGTTCATCCGCACTAGGCCACCGGGTGCCAAGCGCACCAAGCGAGAAGGGCTATTGCGTTCAATAAATTTCAGATTGGGGGCTAGGGTATATCCCGGCAAAGTGGTCAAATCTAAGACCCCAGTTCGGTTTCCGGGCAAGACGCACTTGACGCTGAACAAGCCATCTTCATCGGCGGTAATGCGGTTGCCGTCATCCATGTACACCACCGCATTGGGCACGCCCGGTTCACCGGGCTGCTGTTCGCCATCAAAGTTTTTATCGACAAACACGCGGCCCAAAATGGTGCCGCAGTCAGACAAAATGCCGGGGGTAATCCGCACCCGATGCACCGCAGGGCCATCGCGAACTTCGGTATCGTTATCGGTGCGCTCAGCCGCAGCAGTAGCCGAATTACGCCCATCACCACGCAAGGCATCGGGGGTCAGTTGGGCCGCGTAGACAATAGTGAGGGTCTCGCCGACGGGCAGCGGTGCAGCGGTACTAAAGGTGGCCGTCATGCCGGATCGATTCACCGTTAGGGCTACGGGCTGACCGTCAATTTCGCCCTGCACGGTGTTGTCTAAGAACTTAAAGCCCATCGGCAATACATCCGTGATGCTCAGTGTATCGAGAGCCACATCGCTGTTATTGCGAACGGTGAGGCGATAGAGCACCGTGTCACCGGGGGCTGCATTGGCGCGATCGCCTGACTTATTAATTTCAAGCTGATCGGTGGTACACAGGGTGCTCATGAACTGCACCGCCAAAAGCTGGAGGCCAATCCGATCTGCATCTTGAATCAGCACCACCGACTGAGTAATCTCGGTTTCGCCTTCCATGCCAATGGGCTGACCATCAAGGGAGGTGGCGCGGTAGCTGACCTGCTCACGACCGTTGGTGCCAATGGTGGTAATGCCGGTAATTTCGAGTCGGACGCGACGCTGGGCAAATCCAGAGGCGGCGGGTGCATTGACCACCAAAATATAAGTGCGGCCAATCATCAACTGCCCCAGGGTGCGGTCTAAGAGAAAGCTGTACTGCCCTTGGGTCGTGGTACTGAGGGGAAAGGGATTGATATTAGTGGTATTGGGTTGAATTCCTTCGGGGACGCCATCCCCTAAGATGTCAGGCACTTCAGTGCGCGTCAGACGGAGCAGGTTACCCAGTTCAGTGCCGGTGGGGTCTGTGGGATCTGGCTCATAGAGCGCGACGCTAAAGCCGGTATAGTCTGACAGCGGCTGTGCATTACAGCCCAAAACTTGTCCTCTAGGATCTACGAGTGGGACAAGACCGTTAATGTCGATGTTGTTGGTGCGGCCCGACCAGGTCGTCTCGCCGACACTGTAGCTGTACTCGGCACTGTTAGAAACGGCAAACTCAGAAGACTCGGTAATGGGCCTATCGATCGCATCATTGCCCCCTGTCACCTGGGCCAAGCTCGCTGTCGGGCCTTGAAGTAATAAACCCAGCAGCACGGGAGTCGCCAACCGTTTCAGGTATTGGTGGTGTTGATTCAGTGAGCGCATGGGAAGCAACGTATGAAGGGTAGAATCCACGGTCGAGAGTGGACGTAATCTCTTGGGTTCGGAATTGCGATCGCAATTTCACCAAGAGGCCGTCTGCAGATATCTGTTTCGAGCCAATAACGTGACCCAACCCAAATTTTGGGTAAACGAATCCAGGTCAGCGCACAGGGCACCTGCTGACAAAGCGGCAATGCTAGAGAGCGTTGAATAAACTAGGGAGTGAGGCGGTTGGCCCCCCTAGCCCCCCAATTCTGCGGGGAATGAACCCCATCTCTGCGAC
>JBAUJD010000107.1:0-4441 GCA_049683515.1 Thermosynechococcaceae cyanobacterium
CTTTACCCTGATTACTATGGCAATCTTCTTCTTAGGGGCCGTACAGCTGATCTGTATCGGTATTTTAGGGGAATATATCGGTCGCATCTATGAAGAGATCCAAGGTCGTCCGCTCTATACCCTCAAAGAGATCGCGGGATTTGATCACCACTTATCGAATTTGAATCGGCATAATCAGGTAGGTGACGCTGCGGCCCGACAGCGGTGACAAAATCGCGGGCATGGTCGCTTCATTCAACTGGAGCTGAATCTCCTGCGATTCCATGGATTTGAGACCGTCACTTAAATATTTAGCATTAAAGGCAATCTCAACAGATTCTCCCGAAATCTGCGCCGGGATACATTCTTCTCCCGTCCCAAACTCTGGTGCTTCAGCAGAGAGAGCAACCTGTTGGACATCACTATCTAACTTGAGGCGAATAATATTATTTTTGCGGGCCGCTAGCACAGCAATGCGTTCGACGCCACTGAGCAGCGCTTGCCGATCAAGGGTGACCTGACGCGTAAAGGTAGAGGGCACCAGTTGTTGATAGGTGGGATATTGCCCTTCTAGCAACCGACAGTTGAGGCGCTCAGTCCCTTGTTCAGTGGTGAGTTCAAAGGCGGCTTGAGTCGTGTCAAATCGAAAGGTAACGGCGGAACCGACTCGCCCTAACATGCGCTCTAGTTCTCGTAACGCCTTAGCGGGAATCGTCAGCGTCATCGGTGAGTCGGTCATCGCTTCAGGAAAGGTTGCGATCGCAAGTCTGTGCCCGTCCGTTGCCGCAAACTCTAAACCATCGGCAGAGGTACTTAAGTGCAGGCCCGTTAGAATCTGCTTACTCTCATCGGTGCTGGCCGCAAACAGAGTAGACTGCAGCCCATCTAACAGCGTTTCAATGGGAATTTCTAAAGGCTCCACGTCATCGAGGGTGGGCAATGCCGGGAACTCATCGGCAGACAGTCCCTGCATCTGGTAGTGTCCCATTCCGCAGGTCAAAGTTGCACTTAAGTCATCAATTTCAATATCGACATCCGCGCTGGGCAAGCGAGAAATAATATCGCTGAGAAACCGAGCGGGGAGGGTAATGGAACCCGTCTCGTGAACCGTTGCAGGCAACCAAACCTGCATCCCTAAACTCAGATCAAAAACCGAGAGTCCGAGCCGCTGAGCTTCTGCTGTAACGAGCACATTAGCAAGCACAGGGTGAGTCGGGTTTGTAGGGACGACTCGACTCAGAAGTGAGAGCTTCGAACTTAAATCTCCTTGGCTGCAAATCAGTTTCATTCGTCGTTCAAATCTTTTTCTTTCGTCTTGCTGATCCGATTAGCTGCCACATCGTATCACTAACCGTTCACCCCATCCCACTTTCAAAAAGCTTCTCAATCTTGCCCCTCTCTTACTCTCTTAATATTTTAAATTTAAAAGATAGTAGTAGTAGTAGAGCCTGTGGAAACTGTGGAAAAGATCTCAGAATCCTTATAGGGCAAACCTTGAGAGGACGTTCACCCTGTGGAAAACCTGTGGATAAAAAGTGGGAGTTATCCACAGCCTGTGGAATACTTCTAAGTTATCCACAGGCTCCCTAAGTTATCCACAGGGTTTTCCACAGAGTTATCCACAGAAAACGGCTAGTTATCCACAGGCTTTTTTGAGGTTTACATAAGTTAATGCATAAAAATATACATTTGCTTTTAACGTGCTTGTAGTGACCTTCTGGAAAGGGTTTAGGGCCTTAATCTGCTTGGCTGCTGGCTAGATTGATGCGATCGCTCAACTGTCGAAGTTTTTGAGAAATATCCGGATCTTTGGTCTCTAGATCGGCGACCTTTTCGCAGCTATAGATAACGGTGGTATGGTCCTTGCCGCCGAACTCTTCGCCGATCTTAGGTAAGCTCAAGTCGGTATGCTGCCGCATTAAATACATGGCAATCTGACGGGCTAGACTGATCTCTCGGCGACGAGAATTTCCCTTTAGATCCTCCATGGAAACGCCGTAGGTATCCACAATGGCCGTCATGATGGTTTTCGGTGAGGCGGCCACCTTCTCTGTGGGTGGGTTTAACACCGGTGCAATATTCGCCACCGTCATTGGTAGCCCAGAGATAGAGATATAGGCCACAGCACGAATCAGTGCCCCCTCTAGTTCGCGAATGTTAGAGGTATAGCTAGAGGCAATGTACTCAATCACTTCGCGGGGCAGACGAATATTTTCGTACTCAGCCTTCTTTTGGAGAATCGCCATCCGCGTTTCTAGATCCGGCGGCTGAATGTCAGCAATTAGACCCATTGAAAATCGAGAACACAATCGCTCCTGCAGCCGAGGAATTTGGCTGGGGGGTCGGTCAGAGGCCAGCACCACCTGTTTGCCTGCCTCGTGAAGGGTATTAAAGGTATGGAAGAACTCTTCCTGGGTATATTCTTTGCCTTCGATGAACTGAATGTCGTCCACCAGCATCACGTCCACCGCTCGGTAGTGCTCTCGAAAGCTCTGCATACCGTCTTTGCGAATCGCTGCAATCAAATCATTAGTGAACTGCTCAGTAGAAATATAAAAGATCTTAGAATCCGGTTGAATTTCGAGGCGATAGTGACCAATGGCCTGCATCAGGTGTGTTTTGCCCAGTCCAACTCCACCGCAGAGAAAGAGGGGGTTATACTCTCGGCCTGGATACTCTGCCACCGCCAGACAGGCGGCGTGGGCCATGCGGTTATTGGGGCCAACCACATAGCGAGAAAATGCATACTTGGGGTTGAGAGCGCTGGCACGTTCATTGACTTTAGCGGGCTTTGCCCTAGGCGTTGCCGGGGCTGGAGGCGTTGGGAAGGGACTCATGGCCTCAGCATCGTTGGCCGCGCTGGTATTGTCACCCTTGGCGATTTCAATGCGAATATCAACCGGATGGCCGAGGATGTCATGAACCACGCTGGCGATGGTTTTGACGTAGTATTTTTGCAGCCAGTTGCGGGCAAAGAGACTGGGGGTATGGATGACCAAACAGTTCTCTTGCAGATCCTCAGCCGTTGCCGTCTTAATCCAGGTCTCAAAGGTGGGGCGACTGAGCTGTAATTGCAATCGCTCTAGAACTTGGCTCCAAAGGTTTTCAACGGTGCTTTCCACAATGGACCTCAACTGAGCGGATACAGCTTATGAAGCGCTGGTGATAAGATTGTAGACGATGGACTCTAAAGTCTTAACTTAGAGTCATTGATAGATCATTTGTGAATTCATAATCATGACGAAACGTACATTAGGTGGGACCAACCGCAAGCGGAAGAGAACTTCTGGTTTTAGAGCGCGAATGCGGACTAAAAATGGTCAAAATGTGATTAAAGCCCGTCGTCGTAAAGGTCGGGCACGTCTTGCAGTGTAGTTCACTCAACCAGGACTCTTAAGCTCAGAGCTGTGTTGTCAAAGCGGCATCGATTGAGAAAAACGCAAGATTTTCTGACGGTATACCAACAAGGCCGTCGGCGAGATTCTGCTGATTTATCATTGCGGGTCTACCAGCGGCCCCTACTCAAAGGCCAAGCCCCACCCACCCGAATTGGCATTTCTATTAGTCAAAAGGTAAGCAAGCGGGCCGTCGTTCGAAATCGCGTCAAGCGACAGCTCAAGGCAGCCTGTCACCAGATGTTGCCACAAATTAAATCGGGCAGAGATATTGTTTTGGTGGTTCGACCTACAGCTCCTCAGTGCAGCTATCAGCAATTTCTGCAACAATTGAAACAGTTGTTTACAAAAGCGGAAATCTTGCATGGGCATTAAAGAGGACGTGTTTTTTGAAGGTCACCCTCATCGTGGAGATCTGATTATCAGCCTCCTGATGGGGCTAACCATTATTTGCCTACCGTTTACGATTGGGTCTGTAGTTCGGGCGATTTGGGTCCGGTATCGAATTACTAATCGTCGTGTAACCGTTACCGGTGGATGGTTTGGCCGGAATCGATCTGATATTGTGTATGGCGAAGTTGCTAAAGTGGTCGCCATTCCTAGAGGTCTTGGTGCCTGGGGAGATATGGTTTTGACCTTAGATGACGGTAGTCGTCTAGAGATGAGAGCGGTGCCTCGATTCCGTGAAATTTCTGACTATATTAAGGAGCGGGTGAAAAAGCCTGAACAGGTCGCTGCTGCAGCTTAAAATTGATGGTGCAGGTGGCGGTGCCCATGTAGCCTCTTTGCCTTTAACTCCTGGTATGACTTGCTTTTAATTTATTTACCTAACAATTGTGTCCGAAGGTCAGCGTAACGAATGATTGGATATCTCTCGAATAACATCATGCTGCCGATCCTAGATTTTTTCTATGGGATTGTGCCGAGCTATGGTCTTGCGATTGTGGCGTTGACGTTAGTCATTCGCTTTGCGCTGTACCCGGTCAGTGCGGGTCAGATTCGTAATATGCGTCGCATGAAGGTGGCTCAGCCTGCGATGCAAAAGCGCCAAAAAGAGATTAAAGAGC
>JBAUJD010000108.1:0-2607 GCA_049683515.1 Thermosynechococcaceae cyanobacterium
AGCTAGACCAGTTGAAGCGCACAATGGGACGTTAGCTCTTCAACGCTTTCGTCTGCTCATCCATGAACGTATTAATGCTTTTGATGAGGGTCGATACCTGCAGTTGCGACAGGGTAGAGGGTGCGAACAAGACAGTGCTGTTAGAGATAACCGCGAGCAGCGCGCCCCCAAGCACAATAGCGGGTAGGGGTAGCGCAATGTGTTGAAGCCACTTGCTGCTCTCCACGAGCGCCAGCAGCACAATAAAACTGGTTAGCCACAATTTCATTTGTTTATCTCTAATCTGCAAACATCCGGCGTCTGTCAGCCCTATGATAGCGGCTTCTAGTCTGAGCGCTCGGCAACCCCGACTAGCACCGACCTAGAAGCAGAAACGCTGGAGTCGATGAGGCTGTAGACCTTATACCAAAACTGTTGCTGCAGCTCTAACGAGGTGAAAGCCTGCTTAATATCGAGAGCTGGGACCGTTAGCTGACTCCATTTGGTGATGGGTAGCTTGTTGAGGGGGAGATAGTGCCAGTGGGGGTTGCGCGGCAGGATCGGTAGATCTAAAGATGGATACCCCTCTGGTCGGCTCTGAGTCTTGGAAAGATCGGGGGGCAGCTTCGTGCCCTGCGATCGCTGCAGTCGAACGGGAAGCATTTCCTGCGGCAGAATCGGAAGACGCACGGCATCGGAACGATCGCTGTGGTGATCAAGACTGACAATATAGGACTGATCCGCCCATTGGCTCTCTGACATGAGCGGCTGAGTAATGTCCCCAAGGTCTATCGAGAATTCGGCCAGTGCTGCGGCTTCTTCGTCGATAGCATACTCAGCGTTTTCAACCTCTATCGACGCAGCATTCTGTGCTGCAATCTCATCGGCGGGGACCAACCACGCGCCCGACGATGCACCCGATGACTCAATGGGGTTAGCGACAATCGGCCAGAGCGCCTGCCGTTCTGGAGACCCTGTTGATTGGGTGGACTCCATAAATTCCCAATCTGAGATCAGATCACAATCTTCGGCTAAGACTTGCAAATTAATGGACTGACGATGCGGCACATCGTCTTCAGACTCTGTTGGCACAAAGCAGCTCAAAGTCCAGAGGCCACGACCCAGGAATGAAATGGGTAAAAGGCTTAAGCTCCCATGAGTGTCGGGCTGCTGTCGTCGCTGCTGCAGCTCTTCTTGCAAGATGCCATCTTCTTCATATCGATGGCGAATTTGGATATCGATAGGGTACTCAACCTGATCCGTATGGGCGATGAGGTGATAGCGTCCCTCAAGTACTTCCACCGTGGGAGACTCAAGCGGTAGCCACTCTCCATCTCCTTCTTTCTGGATCAAAAACGTTAAGTTCATCATGGCCCTCGTATTCACCCTACTCCTGCTACCTACACTTCATTTTTTGTCAAGCCTAGGAATCTCGTTCGCAAGTGTAGCCGATTCCAGGCGAAAATGGGATTTAAATCTTGATTTTTTGGGTCGTGCCTCAAAGAACGGTAGGTCAACCCACTGCGGCTGGTCAGACTAGCCCGCACTTTAGTCGTGGGTGGGGTAACTAAAGACGAATTGAGCGCGTTAGGCTAGAACGAAGCCCAAGATTGAGGTTCATCTCCTTGTCACCCACCGATCAGCCCCGCCCCATCATTCGCCTTGAAGGAATCACCAAGGTTTATGGTTCCGGCGAAACCACCGTTAACGCTCTAGGCGGTGTGGATTTAACCATTTTACCCGGTGAATACTGCTCGATTATGGGAGCGTCTGGTTCCGGTAAATCGACGATGATGAACGTGATCGGCTGCTTAGACCGCCCCACTGCTGGTCGCTATGACCTAGATGGCGTCGATGTCGCCCAGCTTGACGACGATGCCTTAGCGCTGATTCGCAACCGCAAAATTGGCTTTGTTTTTCAGCAGTTTCACCTTTTGAATCAAGTGAGCGCCCTCGATAATGTGATGCTGCCGATGGTTTATGCCAATGTGCCCCTGCAGGAGCGCAAGGAACGGGCTGCTGAAGCGCTTAAAAAAGTAGGTCTAGCCGATCGCATGCTAAACCGCCCCAACCAGCTTTCGGGGGGACAACAGCAGAGAGTTGCCATTGCCCGTGCGATCGTCAACAATCCGGTTTTATTACTAGCGGATGAACCAACCGGCGCACTGGATACCAAAACCACCCAGGAGATTCTCGGTATCTTTATCGGCCTTAACAACAACGGTATGACGGTGGTGATGGTCACCCACGAACCCGAAGTCGCCCAAACGACCCGACGAGTGGTTTGGTTTCGAGATGGCAAAATCATTCACAGCAATATGAAACCAGAAGAACTGCACCAGACAGCTTTCTAGCAATGGTATCTGTCAAACGTTATCGTCATAGATATAGGTAGCCTACGATCAACTTCTGCTGAGATTTGGTGATTATCGCTCTTCCATCACTTTGGGAAAGTAAAAATCATACCTGAGATCGTGAACCTTTACCCTGCATGACTTCCGAGATTAATTTTCTAACAGATAGCCCAAAACGTAGGCGTTTCAAGAAGATTGTTGCAGGGAGAGGGTTCTAGTTTATCCCCTCCCTAGAGTGATGGAAGAGCTCTATACCAATCTGATCTGAATCATG
>JBAUJD010000109.1:0-6618 GCA_049683515.1 Thermosynechococcaceae cyanobacterium
CATGCGGGCGCTGTTGAAATACAATTCTGGCGATCCGGCGGCAGCTCGCTCAGATTTACAGCGGGCATTGCAGTTGAATCCCAATGAAGAGAGCGTGTATCTGGTCAGCAGCCTTACGTCTTTAGCCCAAGGGGACTATCAGAAGGCTTTAGCCGATGCAAATCGGGTGGCGCAGTTAGCACCTGCCGCTGATATCTATGCAATTCAAGGGATGGCCCATTTACAGCTAGGCAATGTTTCTCAAGCAATTGCGGCCTTTAATACGGGTGCTCAGAACGTTGGCGATGCTGATAGCCGCAAAACTTACCAAAACTTAGTGACGACCTTTAGTCAAATTCCGCTAGATAACCCAGTCGCTTTAACGTTGCGTCAGCAAGAGATCGCAAAAGATCTGCCCCAGTTTACGCAGCAGTTAATTGATATGGTGGTCCAAGAGTTTCGTCCTCTGCAAGAGTCTTGAGCATAATTGCTTTGTAAAGGGGGCGAATTGGTTTCAATTTTTCTTTGATATTTGCCAAGTGAGTACTTCCCCCTACGGTACAATCTCGACAATAGTTCCCGCCTGAACAACACCATATAGTTCGTCAATATCCTTGTTTTTCAGCGAAGGGCAACCCCAAGTCCAGTTCTGACGAGCATCAATCCAGCCATCGTTGCCCTCTGGCACCCCATGAATACCAACCTCGCCGCCAATCGTAGCCGACAGGTCCAACTTGCCCGATCGCTTGGCTTCTAAATGCTTGCGCCAAGATGCTTCGTTGGGATAGTCCAGCCACAGAAACTTCGACCAGCTATCGTGGGGATACAAATCACGGATCTTAAAAATGCCCTCTGGGGTTTTGCGATCGCCCTCTCTCAACTTATCCCCCGTCGGTGCAGACCCCAACACCATTGGATAGGACTTAATGGGTTTGCGATCGTAGTAAACCGTAAGGCGATACTTGGCCTTTTCAATCAGGATCGAAATATTTTGCTTGTTGGGCGTTTCTGTACCCAGAACACTCGCAATTGTTTGATCACCATTCAAAAGCCCCTCCCCCGTAGGTGGCTGACGCAGGGACTGTGAATCAGGACATCCACCAATACACAAAATGCTGGGGATTGATGAGATGGGCATCGTGTAGCCCAGACGGCTGGAAAGAGCATATAAAGCAATACCGCTTGCCAAAGCCAGGATGCCGAGTCGAATGGTGCGTTTGAGCATGGTGGTTGCGATCTCGACTCCTAAAAATGCCCTAATTCCCAGACGGCATTACCAATCGCGTTTGTTCCACCCACTGCGGCAGCTTTTCAATATGGGATAAACAGGTCAGGTTGTACTGCAAAGGGGTAATGCTAATCAGATTTTTGCGGTTTGCCTGCACATCGGTCATTAATTGAGGATGAGCGGTATCAACATCTTCGATATCTTCTATCACTTCACCTGCCAACCAGTAGTAGGTTTTGCCACGGGGATCGATGCGTTTTTCAAACAGGTCTTGATAGCGACGGATACCCTGACGCGTTAGCGTCACCCCGGCAATCTCCGCCGCAGGCACTGCAGGGACGTTGACATTGAGCAAAATTGATTCAGTCAGAGGCTGCTGCTGAAGGTGATCGACTAGAGCGCAGGCAAACTGTGCGGCGGGTTCAAAGTCTTGGGTCTTAAAGCTGGTCAAGCTGAAGGCGATGCTCATAATGCCTTCAATGGCCCCCTCCATTGCGGCGGAGACGGTGCCTGAGTAGAGAACATCGGTGCCTAAGTTGGCCCCTTGATTAATGCCTGACAGCACCAGATCAGGCGGATGGTCTAGCAGAGCGCCTAGCGCTAACTTGATGCAGTCAGAGGGTGTGCCAGAACAGGCCCAGGCTTTGACCTGGGGCAGAAAGATAGAGTCCATGATTTCAGCGCGGATGGGCTGATGGATGGTGAGGCCGTGCCCGGTGGCGGAACGTTCGCGGTCGGGGCAGACCACGGTGACTTCGTGATTTGCGATCGCAAGGGCATTCACTAACGCCTTAATGCCTGGGGCAAAAATTCCATCATCATTGCCAACTAAAAGTTTCATGGAGAGTGTCCCTATGCCTGCAGTCTTTTATCTTACGCATTAATCATGTCGTTGCTTTCAGAACGAGGCTGCGGTCGCTGGCAACTTCTGTGCTGAGGTTTCGTCCTAAAATAGAGAAGCGACCCTCACAACGCTAATCCATTGGTACCTACCACATCTTCCTCCATCAAAACGATATCTCGCTTTCCCTGGAGATCTTCGATTGTGGCCCTTGCTTTGCTTGGCTTAGCCACTGTGATCTGGCCGCGCTCTTACTCTAAATTTATATTGCCCCTCGCTGACCCCGGCGACATTGCCCCCTTAGCAATGTCTGGCGGCAGTCCTCACATTCGAGCGCTGATGCGGACTATTTCGGCCAGTGAATCCAATGACGAAAGCCCCTACACGCTGTTCTATGGCGGCACTCACTTCACCGATCTCAGCCAGCATCCTGACCGTTGCATCACGATTGTGGCAGGGCCAAACAAAAACAACTGCACCACAGCAGCAGGTCGCTATCAGTTCATCAATACCACCTGGGCTGAAAAAGCAAAGGCCTATCATCCCAAGCCGACCAAGATGCTAATGATGTGGAAGCACTATAGCTTTGAACCCATGTACCAAGACCGTGTGGTCTACGCTTGGCTTGCAGATGATTGGGTCTGGGATATGGATATTGAAGACGCACTAGAGGCAGGGCAGGTTCAGCGAGTCTTTAAGCGTCTATCTGGCACCTGGACTAGCCTCGGCTACGGTATTGAAGATAATGTGGTTACGCCTAAGCTCGCTAAAATCTATCAGCGTTTGTTAGCTGAAGAGCTGGCCTCAGCCAACAATACGACAACAGCCAAGCCTCCTCAAAGTTGATGCCAGCGTTAAAAGAAGCATTCCACTTGATACTGAAATCCTGGCAAGAGTGGCGAATCGAGCTGATCAGAACCTAAAAGTGTTTCGACCAATTGGAGTTGGGTATTTTCTCGTCGATAGACTTCTACTTGCTGTAGCCGCCAATCTACAATCCAATAGTCTTGAACGCCCTTGAGAGAATAGAGTTTCAGCTTTGCTTCTCGATCTCGACGTTCATTGGCGTGACCTGCCGAAAGCACTTCCATCACCAGCTCAGGTGCATCCGTCAGATGTCCCTCGTCGTCAATAATTTTTGCGAGGCGTTCATTGCTAACCCAGACTAAATCTGGAATGACGTTATCAGCATCGGAAAAAATGATACCCGGTGTAATCAGGGGTTTACCGAGTCCTGTATCGCTCGACAAATGACTGAACATTCAGCCTTGTTCATCATTGTAATTGCGATCGCACCTTGAACAAGCTAACCTCAAAAACCAAAAATGCGGCGCTGAACATTCAGCGCCGCATTGATATCGATGATGCTCAACCGATGAGTGGAGAAGACTACGCGATCGCAGCCATTTTCACGTCACTGTTGTCGAGAATAACCTGGAGTTCTTCAGAATCCACCGTTTCTTTCTCAATGAGCTGCTTTGCAATCATGTCAAGAGTGGCATGGTTGGTGACCAAAACATCCTTAGCACGGCGATAAGCTTGGTCAACAAGGTTACGCACCTCGTCGTCAATGGTGGCAGCAGTCTCTTCAGAGAAGTCACGTTCAGACGAGATATCGCGACCCATGAACGGGTTACCTTGAGAACGACCTAACGCGACCGGACCGAGGCGATCGCTCATCCCAAACCGCATCACCATCTGACGGGCGACTCGCGCCACCTGCTGCAGGTCATTGGAAGCGCCCGTGGTCACTTCCTCTTCACCGAAGATCAGCTCTTCAGCAATCCGGCCACCGAGGGCAACTGCCATTTGGTTCTGGAGATAGCTGCGGCTGTAGAGACCAGAATCCATTGTATCTTCGTTGGGCGTGAACCAAGTTAGTCCACCGGCACGACCGCGAGGGATGATGCTGATTTTTTGAACAGGGTCATAATCAGGCATCAAAGCGCCCACTAAGGCATGACCCGCTTCGTGGTAAGCCACCAAGGTCTTGCGCTTCTCGCTCATGACCCGATCTTTCTTCTCTGGACCGGCCAAGACGCGATCAATCGCATCGTTGACTTCATCCATTGAGATTTCAGTCAAGCTGCGACGAGCGGCCAGAATAGCGGCTTCGTTGAGCAGGTTAGACAGGTCGGCACCGGTAAAGCCAGGGGTGCGACGAGCGATGCGATCAAGATCTACATCTTTAGAAAGGGTTTTGCCACGGGCATGAACGTTGAGAATTTCAGCACGGCCCTTATAATCAGGGCGGTCAACGACAACCTGGCGGTCAAAACGACCGGGACGCATCAGGGCGGAGTCCAATACATCAGGGCGGTTCGTAGCCGCGATGATGATAATGCCGGTATTGCCCTCGAAACCATCCATTTCAGTGAGCAACTGGTTTAGGGTTTGCTCGCGCTCGTCATTACCGCCGCCGAGACCTGCGCCCCGTTGACGACCCACAGCATCAATTTCATCAATAAAGACGATACAAGGTGCATTGGTCTTTGCCTGTTCAAACAGGTCACGAACCCGTGAGGCACCGACGCCGACGAACATTTCGACGAACTCAGAACCGGAGATTGAGAAGAATGGAACCCCTGCTTCGCCAGCAACGGCTTTAGCAAGCAATGTTTTACCCGTTCCAGGAGGGCCAACCAAAAGAACGCCTTTGGGGATTTTGGCCCCTAGAGCAGTGAAGCGATCTGCATTTTTAAGGAAGTCTACAACCTCCGTTAGCTCTAGCTTGGCTTGCTCAATACCAGCAACATCGCCAAAGGTCACTTGGGTTTGCGGCTCCATTTGCACCCTGGCCTTTGACTTACCGAAGCTCATGGCTTGGTTGCCGGGGCCACTCTGGGCGCGGCGGAACAAGAAGAACAGTCCCACTAGTAATAGAATGGGCACCAAGAATGTGCTCAGTGCTTTGAACAAGAAGCTCTCGTCGTTTTGGGGCAAGACAGCCACATCAACGTCATTCTCAACCAACAAATCGATCAGGGTTGGATCGTTGGGGAGATTGACAATCGCCCTAGATCCGTCTACGGTCCCTGTGACAACCTGTGCTTCAGATCGGTCAGAGCTGATATAAATCTTTTCTACTCGGTGCTCTTGAACTTCTTGAACGAGCTTGCTGTAGCGCCAAGTTGTATTCTGTGGCTCAGGTCTGTCAAACAGAGCTGTGCCCAAGGCCAAAGCCACAATGGCTAAAAGTACATATAAACCTGCGTTTCTCCACCGTTTATTCACCGGCTGCCTTCCTCCTGGATTTTAAAAGTGTGACGTCATCATCGAAATCTTTATTAACTAATGTTAACGCACTCTCAGTTCAGCGTGGCAATAATCTCAATCACGATGCCCAGTCTAGAAAGATCCCTATGACTTCATCGACACGAAGAGGCCCACAAGCTGCCTTGAATATCGAGCCTTCTTTCTCTCAGATCAGTCAGTTAGTCTCTTCTGTCAGTGTGTTTACGCTGATCTTGCGATGGCTGATAAGAGCTTTGAGTTGTAAGTGCTGATCATCAGGGATGCGTTCAGTCGTCACTCTGTTCCTAATATTCCGTGAACGTCCCGTCAAGCAATATGACAAAAACAGATGTGAGCCAGTGTACCACTTAGATAAGTGGCTATTTTAGGGCCGGTAGCGGTCTTGCCTTGCCCATTGCCTGATCATTACCGAAGAAAATATGGGTACTATTCCATTAAGCGCACTTTCCGTTACGCATTTCAATTTGATACTGTGAGCGGGAGTATCGTGAGGTTTAATCCCTCATAACGTTCGTGGGGCTTATCTTTGCGAATGTTGTCGGGAAAATGCTGCAGCAGATCTTATGGGTCTGCTTAATAAACTTATCTATAACTATTCTTCCTAGCAAGCAAAAGCGGGCAAGCTGTGACTGCATTAAAGAGTCTGTTCTCAAAACCAAAAAAAGGGCTGGGGATCGAACTGACACCTGACCGAGTCAATTTAGTTCAACTCCAAAAGCAAAAACAAGGCATAAAGGTGAGTGCCTTTGCATCTTTCGAGTTACCGGAGGGGGCTTTTCAAGATGGTCAAGTCTGTGATCCAGACCTGATTTCTGACACCATTCGTCAAGGATTGGAAACCCATAAAATTAAGGCGACCAGCGTTGCCAGCGCGGTTCCTGTCGGCGAATCGGTGATTCGTTTGATTCGTCTACCTGCCGAGCTGGATGAGGCCGAGCTTCAAGATATGGTGCTTAACCAGGAAGCGGCTTTATATCTACCGTTTCCAAGAGAAGAGGCTGATGTTGATTTTCAGCGCTTGGGTACCGAGATTGATGATGACGGCATTGAGCGGGTTGAAGTTCTGCTGGTCGCAACGCCCAAAACGGTCACAGAAAACTATCTCACCATTTTTCAACAGGCCGGACTGCAGTTAAAAACTTTAGAGGTCAGTAGCTTCGCTCTTATCAGAACGATTCGCAATCAGCTCATGCAGTTTATTCCAGGAGAAGCGGTGGCCCTGGTTAATTTTGACTTAGACGGCACTGAAATCAGCATCGTCATGGATTGTGTACCTCAGTTTAATCGTAAGGTTCCCATTGGTACCCACCATCTG
>JBAUJD010000110.1:0-5599 GCA_049683515.1 Thermosynechococcaceae cyanobacterium
AAATGGCTCTATCGTGGTGCTCCATGATGGCATTTCTGGGGGGCAAGACGTCGCTCAGTCAACTCGGCAATTTTTATCACACCTGCTAGAGCAAGGCTATCGCGTTGTTTCAATCGACGAGCTATGGTCTCATTCCCTCAACGCCTCGTAGATCCGATGCATATGGCTCCTGGAACTCGTCCAAACTCAATGGCCCGACTTGAAATTCGTGTCAATCCAGAGACTAAAACGCTCTTGCAAAAAGCGACAGATCTAGAGGGATGTACCCTCACTGACTTCGTGGTTGCCTGTGTTTAAGCAGAGGCCTATTAATATGGCTCACTGGCGTGAGCAGATCGAAAAAAGAACATGATCTCAGCTTTTTCCGAATGTCTAGTGCAGCCAAGGATTAGACTAGAACCTAGAGTATACAAAACCTACAAGCTAAAACGATAGTATGGTCCCAAGAAAAAGCAATCTAGAAATAAATAAACATTTAGCTTTATAATTATTTTTTTCCGTCAAAACCTAAATCATTAAAGTTCATCAAGTTTTCGCCTTAGCTCCTTAAGTTCTAAATCGATGGCTCCACTAGCAAGATTGTTGGAGGCTCCATCATCAACGATAGAAGACTTCATTCCTAATATTTCCTTTTTCATTGCTTCTAATTCTTCATCCTCAGAATATAGCTCTAGCAGTCCCAAAGGCTCATCCAAGTCAGTGTTTGCAAGTTCTGCTGATGCATGTGAAATTGCATCTAGTTGCAGAATTTTCTCTTCCATCCGTTCAAATGCTGATATTGCAATGCTTGTATTCACTGAATCTACAGCACTTTTCAGTTGTTCCTCTACCTTTGCAGCAGAAATCTTTGCCTCCAGGCTGCTTCGCATGATTTTGGCGTCAGAGATTTTTTCTTCTAGAAGTGTTAGATTTTTCTTCAGTCTTTTAACGATGTCTGGTTCCTTATTGACCTGAAAAGCAGAGCTATTGAGAATGTCAGAATATATCTTTTTACGATTCAGTGCTTCTTGAGCCAAATACTCATTCCCTTCTTGAAGTGCGAGTTGTGAGCGCTGCTGCCATTTATCGATTTCTGTTTGTACCTGCTCATACTGTTGTTGAATCCGCTTTTGGCTTGCAAGTACGCTGATACTTGCTTGACGTGCGTTCTGTAAGTCTGATTCCATCTGCTCAATTGCACGATTTAAAAGCTTCTCAGGATCAACACCTTGTTGAAGCAAGCGATTTAAGCCCACTAAACCCAGCCCAACCACAGCACCACCTGCTGCCATTGAAGCCATACCAATTCCAACAGCACTTCCGCCAACCGCAACGCCAACTCCCCCAATCGCGGCAGAAGTTGCAGCACCCGTTGCAGCTCCAATTCCCGCAGCGCTTGCGGAGGAAAAATCACTTTCAATGAGCGATCGCAAAGCTTCGTAAAGAGCAGCACCTGTTAAGGCACCAGAGGCAACAAGTGAGACAGTGCCAAGACTGTAGCCTGCCCCACCGGCTAAAATTCCAACCTTGCCAACACAAGCACCTGCAACTGCGCCTCCAGAAACTAGGGCTGTTCCTTCATTTAAGTGATTTCCTTGAGAATAATTACCGTTGCTAGAGTTTAGTTCGGCTCGGACCACGCGGCTAACGCGATTAAATAACTGCCCCATAGCGCTTATGATTGTATTTTTACTTACAGAAACCAGCAACTAAAGCTTAAGCACAATTGGTTTGGCATACATCGTGGAAATTACGCAATTTGAGATAACATCCAAATGTACTGACAGTTTTACAGGACAAAGAATTAAGCGGACTAACGAGTGATTGACCAATATCAAAGTCTCAAGCTCAGCGTTGAAGAGAGTGAAGCTTTTGTCGATGCATTGTTGAATCCACCGCAGCCCAATGATGTGCTGAGGGCGGCGGCGCTACGACATCAGCAGGTTCTGTCAGCCTAAGCTTAAGTAATCACTGTAGGTTTATCCATGCTGGTGAGAGACCGAATCTGAGCGACTTGATCTGCGATCGCAATTAATTCACCCAACGCCTCTTGGGGATCAACGCCATGCTTAGTCGCATCCGCCTCATAGCTTTCGACATATAGGCGCACGGTGGCTCCCTGTGTGCCGGTCCCTGACAGCCGGAAGACAATGCGCGACCCATCAGTGAACCCAATGCGAAGCCCCTGCTTGCTGCTAGTGCTACCATCCACAGGATCGGTATAGCTAAAGTCATCGGCATACTCAACGGTATAGCGGCCCAGTTTTTGACCTGCCATTGAGGGGGCCGCTGTCCGTAGATTGTCCATCAGCGTATTGGCTTTATCGGTGGGGACGCCCTCATAGTCATGGCGAGAATAGTAGTTCTGCCCGTAGGTCTTCCAGTGATCTTTAACGATTTCTTCAACCGACTGCTGACGTTCTGCCAAAATGTTGAGCCAAAATAGAACCGCCCATAACCCATCCTTTTCGCGGATGTGGTTAGAGCTGGTGCCGAAGCTCTCTTCGCCGCACAGCGTGGCTTTGTTGGCGTCGAGCAGATTGCCGAAAAACTTCCAGCCCGTCGGCGTCTCGTAGCAGTCTAATCCCAGCTTTTCTGCGACCCGGTCCACCGCTTGACTGGTGGGCATTGAGCGGGCCACCCCCGCTAAGCCGTCTTTATAGCCGGGGATCAAAGTCGCGTTCGCCGCCATTACCGCTAAGCTGTCGCTGGGGGTAACGAAGAAGTTTTTGCCCAGGATCATGTTGCGATCGCCATCGCCATCGGAGGCCGCCCCAAAATCCACGGCATTTTCGCCAAAGGCTCGCTCCACCAGCTCGTGGGCATAGACCAAGTTGGGATCAGGGTGACCGCCACCGAAATCTTCTAGCGGGGTGCCGTTGATCACCGTACCGGCAGGTGCTCCCAGTTCCCCTTCAAAAATCGCGTGGGCGTAGGGGCCAGTGACCGCATGCATCGAATCCATACACATCCGAAAGGAACCAGAGGCGAGAAGCTGCTTAATTTTGCCAAAGTCAAACAAAGACTCCATTAATTCAGCATAATCCGCAACAGAATCAACGACCTCTACCGTCATTGATCCGAGTTGAACCTTGCCCAACTGATCGAGATTGAGATCGTCAGTATCGATAATTTTGTATTGATCAATGATCTTGCTGCGCTCGTAGATAGCATCGGTGACCTTTTCGGGGGCTGGCCCACCATTGCCAATGTTGTACTTCACCCCAAAATCGCCCTGAGGGCCACCAGGATTGTGGCTGGCAGACAGCACGATGCCGCCCATCGCACTGTACTTGCGAATAATGCAGGAGACGGCGGGTGTCGAGAGAATGCCGCCCTGACCCACCAACACGCGCCCAATATCGTTTGCTGCCGCCATTTTGAGGATGGTTTGAATCGCAGGCCGATTAAAATAGCGGCCATCGCCCCCAACCACCAGGGTTTTGCCTTGACAGCCCTCTAGGCTATCGAAAATCGACTGGATAAAATTTTCAAGGTAGTGAATCTTCTTGAAAACAGGAACTTGTTTACGGAGTCCAGAGGTTCCGGGCTTTTGATCAGAGTAGGGTTGCGTGAGTTCAGTGCGGAGGTTCATAAATCAGCCATAACGTGAACAAATATTGAGGGGATGCGGCCTTATAAAAGCCTATCGCGGGAGTGGAACATTCTAGTGACTCCATTGTTTGTGGTTTACCTATAGCCACATTTCGAGGGAGAGTTGAGGGTTGATCAGTAAAGTCACATCGCCACCCTATTTTGGGTAAACCAATACTGTTTGCTTTCAAAGTGATAGTCTACTCTGTTCAGATTGTAGGGCAGAGCATGGGGTGAAACAGCATCTTGGATAACGTCTTTGGGTAACGCCTGCGGTGGGGGATGTTGTCAATTGTTGCAATGATCACGACATCGACAGACGTTTCGATTAAATTTAGAAGATCAGTCTGGTGGATCAAGCTCCTGGGGAGAGCCTGATCTTCGATGTTCTCCTTTGTAAGTGGTTGTGAAGACAAATACCCTCTCCGTCCTTGCCGCGATTGTTGTTGGTGGAACTGCCGCCTTTTTGCTGACTCAGTTTAGTGTGCAGGTTGAATCTACGGTTTCATCACCCCAAATGACGCCACTGCCTGCGCCGTCCATTGCCGCCCAGCCGTTGCCCGATCAACCGGCGAAGATTCTCGATCAGCTTCGCGTCAGCAATCGAACGCGCTATCCTATTCGACTGGTGTTGCTGACGCATACAGCCTCAACAGAGCCAATCCACTGGGATTTTGCCCCCATCGAAGGCCATCAAAAAGGCATTGTGCTGTCGCGCCCTGCCGGTCAGCTTCAGCTTAAGAAGGGGGATGTGCTCACGGCCTTTGCGGTAGATGGTTCTCGCCGCTATTGGGGGCCGTATATTGTGGGTGAAACCGCGCAGCCTAACCAGTCATCCCCTACCACTGAGTGGCAGTTGGTCTTAACCCCTTAGGCCTGGGATGGATTAGAAATGGTTTTAGGCGATGAGGTCTCTAGTATCTTTCCCCCAGCCGTTTTTGCGTTGGCGTAGGGAAGACCCATTTGCGATCGCACGCTCACCAACGCCGTCTTAATGACGACCGCAGAGGGAACTGCTACCAAGACCCCAATCAGTCCAGCGGTCTTCGCACCCACAAGCAGCGAAATAAAGATCCAAGCGGGGTTCAAACCCGTCATGCTGCCCAAAATTCGGGGCGCGACTAGATTTTCTAAAATTTGTTGAGCGATGACGGCGACCGCTAAAACCTTGAGACCCAGCCAAACATTTTGGAGCGCCACGAGCAGGGTCACCAAAATAATGCCCACGGTACCCCCAAAGGGAATCAGCGCCATCGTGCCAATGGTGAGACCAAACAGCACACCGAAGGGCACCTTCAAGAATAAGAAGGTGGGGATCAGCACCGCTGTCATGCAGATACCGTAGATGAGTTGTCCAATAAAATAGTTCTGAAAGCTAAGGCGTAGGGTTTGAGAGACGGGCTGCTGCGTATTGATGGGCAACCATTCAATAAAACTCTGCCAGATTTCTTCGCCGTGCAGCAATAGATAAAAGGTCAAAATAATCGTGACCACGACACTAATCAAAATATCCAGGACGCCGCTCACGGTCCCTAGGGCAATGTTGAGTACACTTTTTGTCAGCGTCTGGAGTTGCCCCTCAATGCGATCAAAGGTCTTCACCGTCAGCACGTCTAGATTGAGCTGCAGTCCCCGATCTTCCATTTCTTGACTGAAGAGAATAAATTGATCGCGGCCTGACTCCATCCATTCAGGGAGACGACTGATCAACTGTTGTGCCTGGGTAAACGCCACCGGGAACAGGATCAACCCTAGTCCGGTCAATAAAGCGATGGTGGAAAGAAACACAATGATGGATGCTGGCTCACGGCGAATACCGCGCTGAACGCACCAGCTCACGGGATAGTTCAGCAAAAATGCCACCAATGACGCGACCACAAGAATGGCGATCAGCACACCCAAAAAATTAGCGATGGTTGCCACAGCCCAAAAATTGAGCACCATAATCGGGGCCGCTAAGCCAATCATGAGGGCACGTGCAGGGACAGACAACTGTTGCCACCATTTAAAGTAGTCAGATGTAGTC
>JBAUJD010000111.1:0-4604 GCA_049683515.1 Thermosynechococcaceae cyanobacterium
GAGCATCGCGTAGGGCATCACCGACAACATTCAGCGCATAGATGATCAAAAACATGGCAACGACCACTCCGGCCAACGGCCACCAAATGCCCTGAACTAGCTCTCCGGTCGCATCTGAAATCATAATTCCCCAGCTTGCACCATTCTGAATGCCAATGCCTAAGTAGGTCAAAATCACCTCTGATTTGATGGCCCCGAGAATCTGCAAAGACCCGGTAATAATAGCGAGGTGAATGACGTTGGGCAAAATGTGTCGAAAGATGATTTGAGCATCATTGGCCCCGACGGCTTTTGCTGCTAAGACATATTCTAGGCTTCGGTTTTTGAGTACCTCTCCTCGAATCAGACGACAAAGACCGACCCATCCCAGTAGACCCATTGCCAAGCAGATCGCAAGCAGCCCCTTGCCGAACACATAGGAAAGCGCAATCACCATTAGGATATAGGGCACCGAGCTAATCACGGTATAGAGCCAGGTCACGACGTTATCAAAGAAGCCGCCGTAGTAGCCCGCTAAGGCTCCGAGGGTGACGCCGATGGGAAGTGCGATCGCAGTCACACAAAATCCAATCAGCATGGCGGTCTTGGCCCCTGCCAGAATTTTGTAGAGGACTGATTGACCGAGATAGTCAGTGCCTAGAAGTTTCGCAAATTCTAAGGTCGGTGCTTCATACTGCTCCCCCACCTGAACTTGATAGTCTGGCAACACCCCCAAGAACCCTAGAATCGCTAAAACAATGTAGAAGGCAATGATGCCAAAACACACCATGACCAGCTTGCGTCGCCGTAGTTGTCGAAAGACTCGCTGGTAGGGACTATCAATGGATGCCGCCTGGAGAACCGCAGCCGATTTAACGAAGCTTGACCCTTGGATCGACATAGGCGATTAACACATCTGTGAGCAAGTTAAAGAGGGAATAGGCGATGGTGATGTACATGGTCAGACCCTTCAGCACCGGCTGGTCGCCATTATTGACCGCCGTAATCAGTAAATTTCCTAAGCCCGGAATGCTGAAGAACCGCTCCATCACAAACGCACCCAAAATCAAAAAGGGGACCGCCACGACTGTAAAGGTCAAAATCGGGATCATGGCGTTTTTAAGCAGATGCACGAACAGAACCCGCTTCTCGCTCAGCCCCTTAGCACGGGCGGTCCGAATGTAGTTGGCCTGCATCTCATTGAGAAACACGGTGCGGTAAATCCGAATATCTGGCCCGATGGATACCAGCATAATGATCAGCCAGGGCAGGGCCAGATACCGAATCGGCTCGAAGGCGTCATAGCCATTAATAGGGAACCAACCCAACTGAAAGGCTAAGAAATACTGCAGGGCCAGAATATAAACCAAATAGGACACACTCATTGCCATCACGGCCAGCGCCGTGGCGCTGCGATCAATCCAGGTATCTCGATAGTAGGCAACCCCCATTGCCAGCGGCACATTAATAAATAGCCCCAAGATAAAGGGCGGCAAGGTTAAACTGAGTGACACCAGAGCCCCCTGGGAAAACGATTCGCTGAGGGTATCGCCGGTCACAAAGGACTTGCCGTAGTCAAAGGTGACAATCTGGCGCAGAAAGTCGAAGAACTGTTTCCAGAGCGGCTGATCTAAGCCCCATTGGGCCTCTAAATCTGCTATTGCCTCCGTCGTTGCATGATTCCCTAAAGCGGCTCGTACCGGATCGTCTCCGAACACCGTAAACAGTAAAAACACCAGCAGCGCCACGCTCAAAATGGTCGGAATCAGATAGAGCAGGCGACGAATGATGTAGTTTCTCATCGCGGTAGACCCTTTGCCTTGGCCTCTGGATCAATATCGATGAACTTATATTGAGAGCTAATCATCAAGTTGCGCTTAAAATTGAGCAACCATTTCTGGTGCATCCCTACCACCGTTGGGTTAGAGAGCAGCAGCACCGGAACGTCTTCTTTAACAATGGTGGCTAGCTTCTCGATCACCGCATTCCGCTCTGGTCCGGGGGGCATGCGGCGCATTTGCTGATAGAGCTTGTCATACTCAGGATTGTTGTAGGAGCCATTATTGGGACCGGGAGCCTTATTGGGGCTATAAAGCAATTGATAAAAGTTTTCAGGATCGGGGAGATCTGCCTGCCAGCCTCCAGTCGAAATCTGAAAGTTGGCTGCTTCTAGCTTTTTTAAATAGTTAGGAAAGGTTTGAAAGTTTGCTTTGAGATCAATATTGGCCTTTTGGAGCTGCGATCGCAAAAAATTATAGGACTGACGGGTTTGTGAATCAGTGCTGCCGTACTCGATTGTAATGGGGCCAAGACCACTGCCGTTCGGGAACCCGGCCTCAGCCAGCTTTGCCTTCGCCTGTTGCAAATCATATTGGTACCACTTCACCGGAATCGACTCCTGGCTACCAGAAATGGGGATCGGCACAATCGTATCGAGGGCAATCCCCCGACCATTGCTCATTTTATCGATAATTTCTGGAACGTTTATGGCATGGGCAATAGCTTGCCGCAGGGCTTTGTTTTTGCCGAACAACTGATCTTGAAAGTTAATGGTGATGTAGCCAGACGAGAGCGACTGAGTGGAGTAGATCTCAAATTTTTCAGCAAACTCACCTTGAAGACTAAAGGTATCACCTTCTTTTTTCGCCATCGTTTTGAAGTTGTCTCGGTCAATGCCGATCCAGTCAATTTCACCCTTGCGAAACTTGAGCATGGCGGGTTGCGATTCTTCAATCAGCGGCAGTCGAACCTCGTCCACAAACGGAAGCTTTTTACCCGCTTGCTCTAGAAGTCCGTTCCCCTTATCTTCAGGATCTCCATCTGTGGGGTAGGTACCGTGGTAGTTTGGATTCTTCTTGAGGATAATTTCACCCCGACGCTGATTCTTTGCTAAGGTGAACGGCCCGGTGCCAACAGCATGGTGGTCTAGTTTGTCGCCATATTCCTCAATGGCTTCAGGGGGCATAATCACGAGCGCTTCGTTGGCAAAGGCCATTAGCGCTAGCGGGTCAGGCTCCGTCAAAATCACCTGAAAGGTATGGGAGTCGATCTTTTTGAGTCCCTCTACCTCTTCTTTTGTGTAGTCAAGATCTTTTTGCTCCCGTGTTTTGGCACGAAATGCATCTAACCCTGTGATGCGCCCTTCTAAGAGAACCGCGTAGCTAAGTGTGTTAATGTTGGCATCTGAAAAACGCTTGATCGAAAATAAAACATCATCAACGGTCAATTCTCGACCTTTCCCTTCTGGGAAGCAGGGATCATCGTGGAATTTAACCCCTTTACGGAGCGTAAACGTATAGGTAATTTTGTCGCCGGCTAGCTCTGGCATTTTCTCGGCCAGATTAGGGGTCAGCTCATAGGGGCGCTTGAGATAGTGATAGGTCAACAGCGGATCGTAAACGCTACCAATCAGTTCAGCCGACGCCACATCAAACTGTTTCGGTGGGTCGAGGCTTTTATAGTCTGCACTGCGCACATAGTGCAGCACTTTCCCTGCCCCGCTGTTGCCTGAAGGTCTGGGTTGACAGCCCACGAGGCTAGACACGGTTAAGACCAGTACTGTGGAGAGAATAACTGGCGTCTTCATCCGCCGGGGGAAGGGTTTGAGTGCAGTCATATTAGCGCTAAATCCATTAAATTTCTGCAATGCGGCAGTGCCAAAGCTAAGTATAGAGGAGTTGCGGGTTGCGATTTCACCCAGCCTTAACATTTTGACAGCTTAAATCATGCCGCTCCAGGATGACTGCTGATATGAAGTGAATCTCCTATACGCAGTACCTTACCGGCCTCGGAGGCCGGGACACGGGTATTCACCGTCAGCCGATAGAAATGATTAAATCGAGATCGAATCACCCCATCCGGTAGCGTCTCTCGTCGTTTTGCTACAAAAGTTTTCTGAAATCCTTCATAGGCTTCGCCGGTTTCAGGATTCCGTGTTGGAACCGGACAGCGTTGGCAGGGATTGGTGCCTCGAAACGCGACCGCCCCAATCTGAAACGGAATCGGACAATCGGGTTCACTAAATAACCGATCTTCCCAAAAGGGTTTGGCGGCATCTAGCTCTAGATTGGTGCGAAATCGACACCGGATTGTTTTGAAATCTAAGCTTGGATACCAGCTAGCCACTGTTTTTAGAGTGGCCTCGCTAACGATCGTGGGTCCGGTTGAATCTAAATCTTCCGGGAAGCCTGTCTCTAGGTTTTGAATCAGCGCCACGGGTTGCCCGAAGAAGTCACTTAGCCAGACTTCAAGCGCAGATCGCTGCTGATCGAGGTGAAAGCTTGCCGCAGTGGATTCGCCTTGAACGTTGAGATGAATGAGGCGTTTGCAAAGGTCAAACTGAGATCGCACCCGATGGATCTTGGCATCACGCTTTCCGTTGATGATGCGACCCTTTTGATCGATGATGGCAAATTCGAGATCGCCTTGCAGCGCCCCTCCCTTGAGCAGCACCGCTTCGGTGACCGCCACACCATCAAGAGACTTAATGGGATAGAGCAAAATTCGACTCAGTTGAGGCATGGTGATCGATCCTGAAGGTGATGCATCGCCTGCGAACAAGATTGTAACGATTATCCTTCAATGAAACTATCGACGGTTGCCGATCTATGGATTAGCCTTAGAAG
>JBAUJD010000112.1:0-6033 GCA_049683515.1 Thermosynechococcaceae cyanobacterium
GAACTTGACCGCTCCAGGTTTGTAGTTGTGTCGCCAAGCGTTCTTCCAGTTGACGGCTCCACTGGCTGATATCAATAGACCATCCACTGTTTTCAGCCCAGCGCTGCAGAAACTGGAGCTGTTCACCACTCGATTGAATCAAGGTGGGCAGGTTCTGGACAAGGTCATTGAGTTGCCTCGCAAGGGCGGGAATAATGGTGATGCCGAGCAGGATACAAAGGCCAACGGCCAGTAACAAGATGACCAGCACAGCCCCGGCGCGCGAGAGCCTTAGACGCTGCAGCAGCCGAATGGGGTAATCAAGGACAAATGAGAGTAGCGTTGCTGCGGCAAAAATCGTAAAGAAGGACTGCAAATATCGAAAGATCTGCAGTGCAACCCAGAAATTGAGGGCGACGAGCGGGAGTAGCAGTCCCCAGATAACCCAGGGTGGTAAACGACCGATTCGCTTCATAGGAAGGAAGACTTATTGCATAAATAGCTGAGGCTTAAACACAACATTAATGATGACATTAGTATTGTTCAAGACTGGCAAAGGTTATATTTCTTCTTCAGAACGTCTTATTCGGCCTCAATTGACAGCCAAAATGGGTCAGTCTCCGAACAGCCAGCTCTAAATACTATCCAATTAAAAGAGTAAAAATTACTGGCTTTGCTGTTTAATTTCACATAGATATACTGCCGACGACTAAGGGATTAACATTTTAGTTAGAGCTGAATTCCTTGCTATACAAGGCTTGCAGGAAAAATGAGAGGTAAGCTTTTAAGTCGTTCGCAGTATATAAGGCTCCAGAACAAAAAGCTCTATCAGGTTTCCTTGACGGAATATATCTTCAGATATACGGTTTCTTTTCTCTTTCAATCCTTCGATAGAGTTTTGCGTTGAAAAGCTTACCTACAATGATCGTTCTAGAAGAGTGATATTTTCTGCGAATATTTTTTTCTAGTCGAATGCTCGTCCTTTCTCTGATCTAGCTTTTGGGCATAGGGCCATTTGAGCAAACTCAGAACTGACTTAAAGAAGGTAACCATGTCCGAGATAACAGATAAAGTCGTCATTATCACTGGCGCGAGTAGCGGCTTAGGAGAAGCAACGGCTCGTCGTTTGGCAAAAGGCGGTGCGAAGCTGATGCTGGCGGCTAGACGAGAAGATCGGCTCAAAGAGCTGGTCACCGAGATTGAAAAGACCGGAGGCAGTGCCAAGTATCAGGTCACGGATGTCACTAAGCGAGAGCAGGTGGATTCGCTAGCAAAAGCGACGCAAGATGCTTACGAAAAGATAGATGTTCTGGTCAATAATGCCGGATTGATGCCGCTTTCACCCCTATCGGCGCTGAAGGTAGACGAATGGGAAAAGATGGTGGACGTCAATATCAAAGGGGTTCTGTATGGGGTGGCCGCTGTGCTACCGATCATGCAGCAGCAAAAGTCTGGACATATTATCAATCTTTCTTCGGTGGCGGGTCATCAGGTGTTCCCCTCTGGAGTGGTTTACTGTGCCACCAAGTTTGCGGTCAAGGCCATCTCTGAAGGCATTCGACTGGAGTCTAATGGTGAAATTCGCTCGACGAATATTTCTCCTGGAGCTGTGGCGACGGAGCTGACGAGCACGATTTCTCACGAAGAAAGCGCTAAAAATGCCGACCAGCTCTATGACGCAGCAATTGATGCAGATGCGATCGCACGGGCTATCGCCTTTGCCATTGAACAGCCCAAAGAGGTTGACGTGAATGAAATGATTATCCGTCCTACCCAGCAAGACATGTAACCCAAAGCCAGCAATACTGTAGGAGAAAACGATGACCCAAGCACTGAATGGAAAGAAAATCGCCATCCTGGTTATGGATGGGTTCGAGCAGGTGGAGCTGACCCAACCTCAGCAAGCCTTTGAAGAGGCTGGTGCACAGACTCATATCGTGTCGCCACAGCGAGATCGCGTCCAAGGCTGGAATCATTTTGATAAAGCTGACTATTTTCCGGTCGATACTCTCATGGACGACGCTAAAGTAGGTGACTACGATGCTTTGCTGCTGCCGGGTGGTGTTGCTAATCCTGACCAGCTCCGCACCCAGGCCCAAGCGATTCAGTTTATCAAGTCCTTTTTTGATGCGGGCAAGCCTGTGGCCGCCATCTGCCACGGCCCTTGGACGCTGATTGAAGCAGGCGTTGTCGAGTCTCGCCAAATCACGTCTTGGCCCTCATTGAAAACAGATCTGATCAATGCAGGCGCACATTGGGTTGATCAGGAAGTGGTTGAAGATAACGGCCTGATTACCAGCCGCAACCCAGATGATATTCCGGCATTTAACGAAAGGGCGATCGCTCTCTTCTCTCAATAGCTAATTTTCTAGGATGAGGGCTTAAGTCTGTTAACTTAGCCCTCATTTTTATGGGTCAGCTTCTGCCAGTATTTTCCATTATTGGGATCAAATCTTATGGATACCTCGACAAATTTGCAGATTTTACTCAAGAGCCGTCCTGAGGGTGCGCCTAATCTGGACAACTTTGAGATCACTGAGAACGCTCTGCCGACGCCAAAAGCCAATGAGCTGCTGATTCGCACGCTATATCTATCGCTCGATCCTTATATGAGAGGGAGAATGAGCGATCGCAAATCCTATGCCGACCCGGTAGAACTCGGCTCAGTGATGGTCGGGGCCACTATCGGCCAAGTTGAACAGTCTCACCATGCTGACTTTGTCGAAGGTGACTTTGTTTTGAGCTACGGCGGCTGGCAGACCTATGCCGTTGCGAAGGCAGACACCGTTCAGAAGCTGGAGCCGAGTGATTCAATTCCGCTTTCTTATTACTTGGGCATCTTAGGAATGCCCGGTCAGACCGCCTACTGCGCCTTGTTAGATATCGGTCAGCCAAAATCGGGTGAAACCGTTGTCGTTTCTGCCGCTTCAGGTGCGGTGGGTTCAGTAGTGGGCCAAATTGCTAAGCTCAAGGGCTGTCGAGTCGTGGGTGTGGTCGGTAGCGATGAGAAGTGCCAATACATTGTCAAAGAGCTGGGCTACGACGAAGCAATTAATCGCAAGTCTCAAAATCTTTTGGAGGCTCTAAAATCGGCCTGCCCACAGGGCATTGATGTTTACTATGACAACACAGCAGGACCAATATTAGAAGCGGTTTTGCAGCTGATCAATCTAGGTGCGCGGATTCCTTTGGTGGGCCTGATCTCTCAGTACAATGCGACCGAAATGCCGCCGGGGCCAAATCTGATGCCGTTGCTGGTTAAGCGGGCGATGATTAAGGGCTTTTTAGTAAGTGACTATCAAGATCGGTATGAGTCGTTTTTAAAGGACGTTTCTCAATGGATTCACGACGGCAAACTGCAATATCAAGAAGATGTTGTTCAAGGGTTAGAGAATGCACCGAGAGCCTTTATTGAGCAACTGCAGGGCGGAAACTTCGGCAAGCTCGTTGTGCAGGTGAGCGACCCTCAAGGGATCTAGCCTTCTTCTAGCCTTCTTCTAGGCTATGGGCCTGCCACTTTCCTTGCACTCAACTCATTGCCCTCGTTTCAGAGCCATCAGCGCGTAAGCCTTTCAGAGCATATTTATGAGCTGAGCGATCGCATCATCCACCACATCAGAATATTCCGCCATCACAATATGCCCCGCACCTTCAATCTGGAGATGCTGACCCTTGGCAAAATGGGACGCCAAGGCAGTTCCCATCTCGACGGTAAACGTTGGATCTTGGCCGCCACTGACCACCAAGATCGGCACCTTCTGCAGGCGGCGATTCTTGCGGTGGGCAAAGAAATCATAGCCCCAAAAAATCTCTAGGGCTTCATAGGGGTGAGGCTCTAGCGGCACCGTACTCTCTGCTAAAAACTGCTGAATGGTGTCGTGGGTATGGGTACTGATTAGTCGATCAGTGAACTGCTGCACACCGGGCAGTCTATATAAGTGTCTACCGCCCCAACGTAAACCTCGCATCAGTGGCATTTCCCACCAGGGTGCGAGGTTGTGGGTGCCACCACAGATGAGCACGAGGGCGCTGACTGGGTGACGCTGCGCCCACTCTAGGCCAATGGGGACGCCGTAGCTGTGACAGCACAGCACCGGAGCCTGTATCTGAAAATGGCGCAGTAATGGGGATAGATCGCGGCAGTGGCGATCGCCAGGAGGCTTTTGTGAACCAGCGCTATGTCTTTAATTTCCCGGCTTTGAGATCGTGGGTGTTTGCGATCGCATTTATCTGCCTTTTGAGCGCTGTGGGTCTAGGCTGGCTGGTAAAGTCTTTCTTTGTCTTGCTGGGGCTTCTGTTTATTACCCCCGTGATCGCCTTTTTCGGCATTCGCTGGTGGCTCAACCGTAATTTAGTCCAAGAACCCTGCCCATCCTGTGGCGCTGCGGCTGTAGGACTCAAAAATCGACCAACACAATGCCCTCAATGTGGCGAAGTACTTCAGGTGGAAGGCGGTCACTTCAAGCGCTCAACCCCTCCCGGAACCGTAGATGTCCAGGCGGTTGAGGTCACGGCTCAAGTAGTTGAGGACTAAGGCAGACGCTCACACGCTTTAGCCATTTTGCTTATCAGGTAGCCGTTCATCCAGATTCTAGACTGAACGATCTTATTCCATAAGCAAAACACTTTAGCTTTTGGCGGACGATAGAACGACAGGTTGCGGGTGATTTACCTCGATTAGGACGCTCTACGATGTTTCAGTGGCGCGGAGATCGGTTTCTGAAAACTGCTATGACAGTCTCGATCCTCAACTCTGTCGTGCGTAATCGGAACGGATGATCCATCTCAGAAGATCAGTCTTTGGATAGATGCTTCTAATCAACACTTCAATGTACGGTGCCCCTTAGCTGCGAATTATTCCGAAGTTCCATTTAGACAGATGAGGCAAGCAAGAGAAAAATGCAGAAACTGTTGATGCATAGCCCCATTGTCGTAGCTGCAGGCTGGATTATTAGCTTCTTATTTATCACGATTCTGCCCCTGTTGATTCTTCTAGTGTACCCGCCCCCCTTAGCCCGTGGCTTCTGGGTTGAATTTTCGGTTGCATTGGGCTTCATCGGCCTTGCCTTAATGGCATTACAGTTTGCGTTAACCGCTCGGATTAATCGGATTGAAGCCTCCTACGGCATTGATATCATTCTCCAATTTCACCGCTATACCTCATTTGCAACCTTTTTCCTTGTTCTTTCTCATCCCGTCATTCTGTTTATTGCACAGCCAGAGACGCGTCAACTTCTCAACTTTTTAGAGGCTCCCTGGCGAGCTAAGATGGCGCTTTTAAGTACCTTAGCGTTTGTGGTAATGATTGCCACAACGATCTGGCGTAAACAGCTAAAGATCCCCTATGAGCCTTGGCGTTTGTCCCACTCAATTTTGGCGGTGTTGGCAGTGGGGCTGGGCCTGGGACATGCCCTGGGCGTTGGTAACTATCTCGGACTCTTCTGGAAAGCCGTTCTGTGGTCTGGTCTAGCGCTGGTTGCCCTATGGTTGATCATTTATATCCGACTCGTTAAACCGTGGATGATGACCAAACGACCATATCTTGTTGAAAGTGTTGTTGCTGAGCGCGGCAATGTTTGGACCTTGGCACTCCGCCCCTGGGGACATGACGGCTTCCGTTTTCAACCGGGTCAATTTGCCTGGATGACGCTCAATATTACACCGCTGAGTATGCGAGAACACCCCTTTTCGATGGCCTCCAATGGTGACTGTTCTGACCACCTAGAGTTTGGCATTAAGGCTGTGGGTGATTTCACCCGTGAGATTAAAGATGTTAAGCCAGGAACGAAGGCATATCTAGATGGTCCCTACGGGGTATTTACCGTAGATCGTTATGAAGATACAGCAGGTTTTGTTTTAATTGCTGGCGGGGTTGGCATTACACCAATCTTGAGCATGTTAGTGACGGCAGCCGAGCGGCGGGATACGCGTCCCTATTTACTCATTTATGCCAGCAAAACTTGGGAAGATATCACCTATCGAGAAAAGATAGATAGTTTAGCTGAAACCCTGTATTTGAAAGTTGTCCATGTCCTGCGGCAGACACCCCGAAAT
>JBAUJD010000113.1:0-3568 GCA_049683515.1 Thermosynechococcaceae cyanobacterium
GCTCTCAGGATTTTGATAAGGCCGGGGAACTGCGCGATCGCGAAATGGAGATTAAGTCTGAAATCAAGACTATCTCTCAAACAAAGCGAGAAGAAGGCTCTAACAGTGAAGAGTCACCCAAAGTCACTGAAGAGGATATTGCTCACATCGTTGCCTCTTGGACTGGAATCCCCCTCAACAAGCTGACGGAAACCGAATCCGACAAGCTGATGCACATGGAAGATACCCTGCACCAGCGCCTAATTGGTCAGGAAGAAGCAGTGAAGGCAATCTCTAGGGCGATTCGGCGTGCCCGTGTGGGTTTGAAGAATCCTAACCGTCCCATTGCCAGCTTTATCTTCTCTGGTCCTACCGGGGTCGGTAAGACTGAGCTAACCAAGGCGCTGGCGACCTACTTCTTCGGCTCTGAAGATGCCATGGTGCGGCTAGATATGTCGGAGTACATGGAACGCCACACCGTTTCTAAGCTGATTGGTTCGCCTCCGGGCTACGTGGGCTATAACGAAGGGGGGCAGTTGACTGAGGCCGTCCGCCGACGCCCTTACACCGTGGTTCTGTTTGACGAAATTGAGAAGGCGCACCCTGATGTCTTCAATATGCTGCTGCAGATTCTTGAAGACGGTCGGTTGACTGATGCCAAAGGTCGCACCGTGGACTTTAAGAACACGATGCTGATTATGACCTCTAACATTGGGTCTAAGGTGATTGAGAAGGGAGGCGGTGGCCTTGGCTTCGACTTTGCCGAAGACCAGGTGGATTCTCAGTACAATCGGATTCGGTCCTTGGTGAATGAAGAACTGAAACAGTACTTCCGACCTGAGTTCTTGAATCGTTTGGATGAGATTATTGTCTTCCGTCAGCTCACGAAGGACGAAGTCAAAGATATTTCTGAGATTCTGCTCAAGGAAGTCTTTGTGCGTCTGGAAGAGAAGGAGATTGCCCTCAAAATTACAGATCGCTTCAAGGAGCGTCTGATTGAAGAAGGCTATAACCCAAGCTACGGGGCAAGGCCATTGCGTCGGGCTATTATGCGGCTGTTAGAAGATACCCTAGCGGAAGAGATTCTTTCGGGTCGGGTCAAAGCAGGCGACACGGCGATTGTTGATGTCGATAGTGAGGGTAAGGTTCAAATTACCCCTAGCGAGACGCGAGAGCTGCTGCCGCAGGCAGTTGAATAATCACCCACATACTCTGTGAATGAACAGCCTCCTATAATATAGGAGGCTGTTTTTTAACCATTGTTATAAGGCAAACAATCTATATCGTTCTCAGCATCCCAATGACTCGTTGTTGCCGGTAGTCCACCAACTGTCAGGGGAGAACATATGGTTTTGTGTTTCCAATGTTTTTAAATCGCTAAAACCCTTATATGAGAGGATTGGCTTCAGAATCTGACTTAGGAACTCTGATGCTGGAATCAATCAAACAACTTCCGCAATGGGTCACGTTAGGCCTTGCGATTCCGGTGGCGACCCTCAACCTCTGGGTACTCTCTTGGATTTTTGATACAGCCCAGCCCCTGCTCACGATCCTGGTTGTGGCGAATATTCTTGCGTTTCTATTGGACTATCCCGTTCAATTACTGCAGCAGCGGGGGGTAGCTCGGGGCTATGGCGTCTTAATTATTGTGGTGATTGCGATTGCAGCAGTGGGCACCTTTGCCGTGACCCTTGCGCCGCTCTTGTTAAAGCAGCTCACCGACTTGACCAGTCGCTTGCCAAGCTGGATCGACTCCAGTGGTCAGCAGCTCCACAGCTTTGATGATTGGCTGGCGGCGCAGCATCTCCCTGGCGATTTTAGTGGCGTTGCTAAGTCATTAAGTGGCTTACTGCCCGATGAGCTAAAGTTGTTGCCCAATCAGGTGCTAGGCTTTGCCTCTAGTCTGGCTGACAGCATTATTGAGGTACTGCTAACGGCGGTCTTTACGCTGTATTTACTGCTGCACGGCAATGCCTTTTGGAATGGCTTTTTTGCTCGACTCCCTGAGCGAGTTGTGCAGCCGATTCGTCCCCTTTTGCGACAACAGTTTCGCAATTATTTTCTAGGGCAGGTGACGATCGCAACGCTGATGGGTCTCACCCTCTCAACCCTCTTTTTTCTGCTCAAAATTCCCTACTGGCTAGTGTTTGGCCTTGGTATTGGCGTCACCGTATTGATTCCCTTTGGCGACTTTTTAGGAATTGCCGTGGTGAGCCTCTTAGTGTCTCTCAAAAGCGTTTGGCTAGGGGGTGAGGTGCTAGTCATCGCTGTCTTGGCCGATCAGGTCATCGATAATGCGATCGCACCTCGAATTCTCAGCAAACTGGTGGGGTTAAATCCCGTGTGGGTGCTTATTTCTCTACTGGTGGGGGCGCAAGTGGGCGGCGTCATTGGCGTTCTGATCGCGGTGCCCCTTGCGGGAGCCATTAAGGTAATTTTAGATAGTCTATTGCCAATTTCGTCAGCTCTACTCAATGACGTAGAGCCGCCCGAACACCAAACTGTCATAGACCTGTCATCAAAATGACATCGGTGTTCTGTGTTGAATTGTGGTCGGGCTTGAATGGTTTAGAATACCTTTCTGGCTAGAATACTGCCCAACTCTAAGTTAACCACGCCCAACAGAGCGCTGCTGCTCCAGTAGAGAGGCAGCAGCATCCACCGGCTGCTGGCTAATAACTGCTCTGCGTCTAGTTCGTAGGTCGAGAAAGTCGTATAAGACCCTAAAAAACCCACAGCAATCATGAGGCGCAGCTCTGGTGCAATGACGCGTCGCTCTAGGGCCAGCGTGATGAAAAAGCCCATCACAAAGGCACCGGAGAGGTTAACCACCCAAGTCCCATAGGGGAAGTCGCTGCCCAGCCACTGCGTGATGGCAACGGTGGCGTAATATCGGCTCAACGCACCTGCGATCGCACCCAATCCAATAGCCATTGGAGTCCGAACTTTGAGATAAAGCGTCTTCACGACACCCATGCACCACAAAAAAGTCCTGCCTCTACACTGAGCATTCCTAAAATAGCGCTGCCAGCCCAGTACACAGCGGCACGACGACGTTGCCCCCTCCGTAGCAAATTGACGGTATCAAGGGTATAGGTCGAGAAGGTGGTGTAAGACCCAATAAAGCCCACGGTAATCAGGCGCTGCACCACCGTTGAAGGCAAGTGGCCTGCAGCAATGGCAGCAGCCAGAAAGCCCATCGCAAAGGCACCCGAAAGATTGATCATGAACGTGCCATAGGGGAAGTGAGAACCGAGGATGCGATCGCAAAATAGCGTCAGATAAAACCGGGCTAAGGCACCGGGCACAGCACCTATCCCAATAGCAATCGGAGTAACAAGACTGGGTTCACTCGGCATTATTCAAGCCTTCATCTTGGCATGCTAAATTCCCCTCACAGTACCAGCGATCTGTTGAGCCGTGCTGGTTTCCTACTTGGGTGACCTGGCCTATCCTAATATCAAACTTGAAAAACCTCGCACCTAAATGAACCGAACGGACACCCTGCCCCCATCGAAGGCAGGGTTGTTCCTCGGATCTTATGCAGTGAGTTCCTTCACCTTAGCCATGATGCCCACAGGATCAATAC
>JBAUJD010000114.1:0-1590 GCA_049683515.1 Thermosynechococcaceae cyanobacterium
GCGTCAAAGCTAAGAGTCCCGACAGACATTGATCTGCTGGCGCGTGCTAGAGATCAGGACTTTCCTCGCCTAGGGATGCCACTCGTTGTCGAAACGCCCGTAAATTCCTAAGCGCAGGTGCCGAAGGATGACTAACTAGCCCCATAACCGATCAGGGATGTTGTTCTTGCTAACTGGCTTTGTATACGTCGCGTCGGTGACCAACCTTGACAATCACGACGATCAATTCCTTGTCTGCAATTTCGTAAATGATCCGATAGACACCTTGCCGAATTCGATACTTCTCTTGGCTGGAGAGTTTTTCGATTCCTTGCGGTCGAGGTTCAATGGCAAGCGTTTCTATGCGGCTCAGAATTCTAGCAACGTCTGACTTAGGAATATGGCGAAGATCTTTGGTAACAGACTTTTTGAAGATAACTCTAAAGCTTGCCATTTGCTTTCAGGTTGTTGAGTAGCTCTTCGTAGGTCATCGTCGGTTCGCCCTCTCGCTCATCGAAGGCGGCGAGATCTTCTTGATCTTCTTGAAAGGTTTGGCGAACGGCCTCATTCACAAGATCAGACACCGACCGATGAGTAGATGCTGCTTTTAAGCGCAAAGCCTGATGCAGTTCGGGGTCGAAATAAATAGTGGAACGCTTAGATGGCTCGCTCATACAGACCTTGCTTCTAACAACGCTTTAACGTCATAGCATTATAGCGTTCACGATCGTTGTTGGCGTCGCATTCAAAATTGTAGAAATGAGCTGGAATCGTAATTTGACATTACTTGAGAGCATGATCACACCCTTCGTTAAAAAACATTAAGATCATCTTAGTTCCTCTGTTTCTGGCTATTGGTATGGCGCGCATTGTTCTCATCGCTGGTTTTGAGTCTTTCAACAAAGACCTCTACTGTCAGGCTGCTGAGCTAGCTCAGGTCCAGTGCCCCGACCTAGAAATCTGCGTGTTTAGCGATAGAGATATCACCACAGACCCCGACCGCATTACTCAAGCCCTTCAGAATGCCGACGTCTTCTTCGGGAGCCTGCTGTTTGACTATGACCAAGTATTGTGGCTGCGCGAACGAGTTCAGCACATCCCCATTCGCCTTGTGTTTGAGTCTGCCCTAGAACTGATGAGCCTGACCCAGATCGGTAAGTTTGCGATCGGCGATCAGCCCAAGGGAATGCCCAAGCCCGTCAAGTTTATCCTGAGTAAATTCAGCAGCGGTAAAGAAGAAGATAAGCTAGTCGGCTACCTCAGTTTTTTGAAGGCCGGACCCAAGCTGCTTAAGTACGTTCCGGTCAAAAAAGTTCAAGATCTGCGGAACTGGCTGATTGTCTACGGCTACTGGAATGCCGGTGGCTTCGAGAACGTCGCCGCAATGTTTTGGACCCTAGCAGAGAAGTATCTAGGTCTAGAAATCGGCGAGATCCCAGCGCCCCAAGAAACACCGAATTTGGGCCTCTTGCACCCTGACTATGACGGCTATTTTGAGTCCCCGCTGGAATATCTACAGTGGTTTCGGCAACAGCGGTGTCACAGCCTAGGGATCGAAACGCAAGACAAAAACAGTCAAGCAGTCTCCCCATCTCCCCAACTCCCCATCTC
>JBAUJD010000115.1:0-6041 GCA_049683515.1 Thermosynechococcaceae cyanobacterium
GCCAGAATTCTCGCAATCACTGAATCGCCCCAAGGCAATGCCTCGAACTGATTGCAAAAGACCCAGCATTCGCCAGTGGGTGAGCATTCGGTCAATGCGATAGGGGGCTTCTCCGACGTCTTCAAAGGCCAAAATAACGTCTGATAAATCAGGTTGCGCGGCAGTCCCGAGTAAGTGAGTGGCGACCGTTAGATTAGCAGGCAATAGTTTGCCGGTGACGTTGCCACCGCTCCAGCTCGTGCCCTGTAGAGGCGCTAGATCACGGCCCTCTACCCAGTCAAACAACCGCTGCACAGACCAGTCTGGCTCGTCGGCGAGGGTGGTCAGAACGGGGCCATGCACCCCAGAGACGCCGGTTTGAGCAAGGCTCCATAACAAACTGGTGACGTCAGAAAAGCCCACCAGCCATTTGGAAACGGGGGGCCACTGCCATTGTTCTAGTAGTCTCGCCCCACCGTATCCCCCGCGACCACAGAGAATGGCGCGATACTGCTCATCTTTAAGACCCTGCTCAAGGGATAACCGACGGTCTGTATCAGTACCGGCTAGATACCCCCATTGAGACGGGTAGCTGGGGGCAAGGTCGAGGTGATAGCCGCGCTGCCGCCATACTTCAATGCCGTGATTAAACGACTCTGGGTTGCGGAGAGGGCCGCTGGGGAGAGTGACCCAAAGACGATCTCCGGGCTGAAGGGGGGCCGGTCGCTGACAAAGTTGCACGGCAGAACTAAAAATAATAGTGTTACGCTTCCCAAAAGGTTAACGGAAAACTGGAGCGCGATGACGATTAAGATTCCTGCAGAGGCCCAGGAGCGCGAGGTTCGCTTTTTAGGCAGTGCCTCTATTGATGGCACCCCCATCGCCTACGTTATTGTGCTGGCGGCGGTGGTGACGGCGCTCTCGTTTATCCCGATCTCAATCACCCTGGGGACTTCAGCCAGTGCAGTGCCATTAAGCGGCGGTATTTTACCGCTGCTCGGTTTTTTGTTGGGGCCGGTGGCGGGGGCGGTGGCCTGCAGTATTGGGGTATTTATTGGGGCGTTCTTAGCCCCCTATACGGCGGGGGTGCTGCCGGTGACGGTGGGAGGGGCTGCGATCGCAAGTCTCGTCGCTGGCCTCATGGGACAAAAAAAACGGCACTGGATCCTCATTGGTCTTGCCATTTTGGCCTATATTTTTCTAGCCACTCGGGCCATTGTTCAAAATGGAGTAGACTCAAAAATCTTTATAGCTGGAACCTTGGTGGATTGGTCGGCTCTAGTTTTGTTTGCATTACCTGTTCGTAAAGTTGTTTCTCGTTGGGTCCAAAGCCCTGATTCTGTTCGTTTAGCCGCCGGTCTTTTTCTCGGCACCTGGATTGCGGGGGGCGTGGCTCACCTGTTTCAGATGAGTGTTTCCTATGCGGTCTTTAACTGGCCTCAAGAAATTTGGGTGACGCTGATTCCGATGATTCCGTTTGAGCAGGTTGTCCGCTGTACGGTGGGTGCTGCGATTGGGACACGGGTGATTTTGGGGTTGCGATCTCTCTATATTATTAAGCCACCAACTGCTCTTTATTAATTTTGGTGAGCAATGACGATGAAGTGAAGGGACAGGGATAATGGCTACCTGTTTGACGAGTTTGCTCAAATCCTAAATGCTTAAGTGCCCGAATTGCCTCTCTGCTTGAGATTCGCGGCATTTTAGGCATAGCTAATCTCAATGCTAGTCACAAATCTAGAAGAGTCTTCAGGCAAGGGAAATTCCTCTAAGTATAGTTTTGTCGCTTCTTTCAACCCAGCAATTGCCTGTTCAATGGTTTCTCCCTGATCAACTGTGCCAACTTCAGGGCATTCAGCAATGTAAACATCGTCTTCTTTATAGACAATGGCGGTGAAACTATGAGTTTTCACCCTAGTACCTTGTGTTGCTCACTATTGACAATCATATCGCCCCAATCGTGTGGGAGCAAACGACATTAAATGGGCGGAACAAAAGTGTGAATATGCAGATGAACTAACGGCTTGCGCTTCACCCAATGGCAGTAATGCTCACATTATAAATCAATGATGTATGCTTCCGTTCCGTATGCACACGCTTGCTAAGTGGTGCCTTGACAAGAATCTAGGTAATGACGCAACAAAATAATTCGGTCGTTCCCCCAGAAAAGTTCACCCATAGCAACAAATGCTGGAACACCAAATACGCCAGAACAAAGAGCATTATCAATGGTCGTATTCAGTTTGTCTATAGTCTCTTGCGCTCTCAAAGCAACCTGAAAATCAATGGCAGGAATACCACATGCCTCAGCAAGACTAGTACATTTGGTCTCATCAATTTCCGATAGTGAATCTTGAAATATTGCTGCAAAAAGTAAGCGACTATACTCTTTCACCTTTTGAGTCGATGCAAGATACGAATAACGGCTTCCGATCGAATAGTAGAAATCAATCTTGTCTATCATACTTATCTTTTTCTCAATCAGAAACACTAGAGAAATTTATCTTCATTGATTGCCTTGTTATGCATTCACTCGACTCACGAGTTCCATATTGAAACCCTCTTCACTAGAAGGGGGTTGGAAATAGCTTGTTATTCGATGGAAATTTTCTACGGTGTCAAATTTGGCACGTTCTGGATGACTAACACGGCGCAGCACAAGCTGTTTTAGACACAATTGATCCTCAGCTTCCAAATAAATCAATTTGTGGGGAAACTGATGCTCGGAAATGATTTCCTTAAACCACGTTCTTTGCTTTTGAGTATTTCCCGGAAAGTCCATTACTACAGAAATACCAGAGTTTAATATGTTTTGGACGTGCGGTTTTAAAAGTGACTTGATTCGCGCTGAATATTTTATGTAGTCATTTAGGTCATGAATTTCTTCTGGATAGATAGCCGCTAACCATTCATCTTCAGATAGCAGAATAGCTTCAAGCTCAATGGCAACCTGCTGCGCTTTGGTGGTTTTTCCTGCGCCCATTTTTCCGCAGAAAAACACCAGTGTTCCTTTAATAGACATAAATTGAACCTGATGCAGATCTATAATTATATAGATGATGGCAGATAACTCTAGCAAAGGGGGAGTTATCCGCCCAGAACTAGATGACTCCGAGATCAAAACATTATCAAGTCAGTGCTAGATAATTACGGCTCAAGTAGTTTTGCCCAACAGATCACCAACAGTGATCGCGAGTCTATTGAGAACACAAAAAAGGGCTGCAGCCTTTCGCTGCAGCCCTTTAAGAGAGCATTTATAAAGTAAATCTTTAGGCGGCTAACCGTTTCAACATGACTCTCGTCATTACAGCGTAGATAGCAGCCTCCCTCATGTCCGTTAAGCGCTCATAATCCGATACCAATTGAGCCATCCAACGGTGCGTTCAACGACCCACCGCTTCGGTATCAGAGGCCATATACAGTGGGCCTCCTAGAATGGGTTTTTTTGGGTGGCGAATAAATCGAGACACTAACTAACCTACGACTGCACCGGACGTTTGGCTGACAACACTACTGCTGCTTTTTTGGCTTTGCTCACGCCGGTGAGTCAGATCGTTAGACCTTCAAGCCATCCTATTACTTTTCTGTTCATAGCAATTGGCTCAAGGTGTCATGCGCTAGCATAGTCTTGATCTTGCGAAGTGGGCTATTAATGGTGACCCTTAACGAAATTGAAGCTGCTATTCAACAATTACCAGACATTGAAGTTTGGGAGCTTACAGCTCACTTACAGGCTTATATCAATGATAAATGGGATCAACAATTAGAATCTGACCTGGGATCAGGGAAGCTAGATGCCCTCATTTCCAAAGCAGAAAGGGATATTACTGCCAAGCAAGTGAGAACTCTCGATGAAGTCCTTTACGACGCCTGATTTTTGGCAAGCTTACTCAGCACTTCCTAATCCTGTTAAGGTGCAAGCACAAAAGGCTTATCGACTCTGGCAGAACAATCAATCGCATCCTTCCTTGCACTTTAAGAAGGTAGGCAAAAAGCTGTGGTCAGTGCGTATAACGCAGGATTATTGAGCTTTGGCGATCAAGAAGGGCGATGATTACTATTGGATCTGGATCGGTACTCACAAAAAATATGAGCTGCTCCTCAATTAGCAATGCTGCTTCATTATCGATGGCTTGGGCAGTTTGAGGCCGATGAAATAAAACACTTATGCCTGAAACTGTTGCTGTGTTATTTCATCAGCCGGGAAAAAACATTCCAAACGCAGCTCTTGCAGCGTAATATCTTGCGGTGTCCCTAGCGTGGAGATCATGGTGAAGAAGCTAAGCTGCTGCCCCGCCTGAGCAAAGTTGACCGTGAGCAACGGGAGCTGCCAGTTCTCTTTAGAAGGAGCCTGCCATAGCTCCAGAACATCTGGATAGGTGAGCAGACTCTTCAGCAAGGCTTGCGATTGTTCATCTTGCCCTGCGGCCAACGCTTCCCGATGCACTCGATGGATCAGGTGCGGTGCGATCGCATCCCAATTCGCAACACAATCCTTAATCCCTTGGGGGTGCAGCATCAGCTTCATCAGATTCGGCCCGATCTCATCCGGGATTGTTTGCCCCGCTAGAAGCCAATCCATTAATTGAACGGTGCCCTGATTCGTCTTCAGCTGATTCCAATAGCGATCCATCACCAGCGCCGGGTAGGGTTCTTGCTGCTGCAGCGTAAAGTCTAGGGCGCGGAGAATCGGATCCAGCTCTGGTGCGCTCAGATCAAATTCTGAATAAATAGGGGCAAACCCGGCGGCAGTCAGCATTTTATTCTGCTGACGCAGCGGAATATCAAGAACAGCCGCCAGCTTTAGGACCATGTCGCGACTGGGACGGGCGCGTCCAGATTCAATAAAGCTAATGTGCCGCTGGGACACGCCGCTCGCCATCGATAGATCGAGTTGGCTGAAATTGCGTTGCGATCGCCACTGCTTCAAAAACTGACCAAAAGCTTTGTCTAAACTAGTTTCTGGCGACATTCTTCAAGCGCTTTTAACAGAGACACCTCTTTATTATTACCTCAAAAGTAATTGAATCGATTATCTCTACTGGTCATAATTGAGCTGTGAAATCAAACCATACTCACAGCAAAAGGATACGACATGATCAATATCTCGGCTCAGCAGCGCTCCCAATCTCGCGGTTTAAGAACGGTCTACCTCACCTTTGTCATTATCAGTCTGGTGATATCGTGGGGGATTTTTGCACAGTTTCTGCTCTCTGGTGAAGCTTCTGTCTCTCTTTTCTTTCAGCAAAGTTTCGGAACTCCGATTGCAAGGCTCGGAACTAGCGATCTTATCGTCTCTGCGTTCATCTTTTTTCTATTTGCCTATATCGAAATCAAGCGATTGGGCATTCCCTCTAACCGGCTGGTGATTTATATTCTCGGAACGTTCTCTGTAGGGCTTTGCTTTGCACTCTCGCTATTTCTCTATCAAAGAGAAGCATGGTTAGAGCACTCAAATATCAAGACAAGCTGACGACAGAACAGAACTGATTGAGGCTCCAATTCAAGCTTAAGATCTAGGTTTTCTTGCTTCATAATCCAGTGGTTGTCGAGGTTCAAAGTCCCCCACAAGTGGGGAATTTAGGGAGCCAATGCAGCAACTTTGATATTTTTCATGCATTCTCTTAGACCCACCAACCAAGAGCCATGAAATTCAAAAATCTCAAATTTCCACGACACTCTTTTTCTGAAAGCGCCTGCGCTGCCGCTGGGCCATCCAACAGGTAATTTCCCAAACATCAGCGACCGGCATTCCTGTGTAAGGCAACGTTTGCATATAGCCATCCCACAGAAACTCTGGCATCATCGTGACCTGCTCCATGCCCCGCTCAGCTTGCTTTTGCCAAATCAGATCCCACCAGCGTTCGTGGGCCGTTAGCGCTTCTGCATATTCTGGAGCGCGCGGATCACAGACCTGGGCGTGTTGAGAATAGCCCACCCGACACTGGACATGTATCGCTCGTTCAGCACAAAGCTCAAGGATGGACCATTCTGAATCAATCAGCCGCTCACAGACGACACACCAATGGCTAAAGTCGCAGGTGAGCTTCATCTGCAGGAAT
>JBAUJD010000116.1:0-3215 GCA_049683515.1 Thermosynechococcaceae cyanobacterium
TTTGGGCGTCAAGCTGGTACTGGTCAATGCCGTTTTGGCAGGACTGTTGACCTTTATCCCGAATCTGGGGCCGATTCTGAGTGTCTTGCCCCCTGCTCTCTTGGCGTTAACAGATTCACCGTGGAAAGCAGTTGCAGTCGTTGTCCTTTACATTGTGATTCAGCAGTTAGAGAGCAATCTATTGACGCCCCTTGTGATGGCTAAACAGGTCTCACTCTTACCAGCACTGACGCTCCTCTCTCAAGTCGCCTTTACGATTTTCTTCGGATTTTTGGGTCTGTTTCTCGCATTGCCCATTGTAGTGGTCGCTCAGGTTTGGCTGCGAGAAATTCTAGTCAAGGACATCTTCAACCCTTGGCAAGAGAAAGTTGGCTAACAAGAAAGCAAAAGATGCTGAGTAGAGAAAATATCGCTGGCGGCTCTAGGTATCGATTCAAGATTATCTCCGGTACACTCAATCCCCGTCAGGAGCTAACTTTTCGGATGATACAAGGCGCATATCCCCTCTAAGGGCATGAATCTCTGCGATCTCTTCCTCGGTAAGGGAAAACTCAAAAATGTCGATATTCTCTTGAGCATGGTTGGCTTGAGTTGTGCGGGGAATTGCGATCGCACCTTGCTGAACCAGCTAGCGAAGGGCCACCTGCGCTCGAAATGGTGACTTGATTAACCGTGAATGTCTGCATTGTCGGTCCTCTATCCTTTCTACAAATTTGGACTTCCTAGATTCCATTCATTTTTAATTAATTCTTTGTATAGCCTTTCTTTCACAATCATTTGCCTAAATAGCTCGATCAAAAAATCCTGAGCTTGTGCTCGATTCATTTGCTGCACCTGAGTTTCAAAAGAATGCAGCCTAAACTGTTGTTCTAGAGACAACTTTAGTGAGTTGTTCATCAGCAAGTTCTCCATCGGGAAAGGATATAGTACTATAACTGCTTAAATATATAAATAATGGCTCCATCGCTCGATAGAGATCTCTAAATCCATAATGGCAAAACGATGCTCTAGAGACTTTCACAATTTAGTCAAGGTGGCTAAGACGCGCCCCTTTCCACCGCTCATCGTTGAGCTGGATCACCATTAACACTGCCGGTTGCTGACCAACCGTACCGGAGCGATGGCCCCGATGGCCCTTGGCATTGGGAACCGTGTTTTGATCTCCCCCAAACGAAAGATTTCCGGCCCCCATTTCGATACGATTGCCATCCATTGTCTCCACAAACCACCGCCCTGAGAGGGGGATAATCCATTGGGGCTTAGGATTTTCATGCCACTCCCCCTCCCAACCGACGGGCAGTACAGAAAACAAAACTTCGGCATCGGCGCTGAGTAACCGATTATTCCACTGGGGGTCAGCATCACCCCCCATGCTTTCTTGCTCAAAGTGGGTGAGCTGGCAGCAGGTCTGATGGCTAATGCCGTCATCATCGGTCCAGACGTGCCAGTAAGAAAGGGTGGGCTGACTGTGTTGGTCGATGCGATCGCGATTATCCTTTGAGTTCGTAGCCACAGTATTCGTCATGGGGGTTTCCTAAGATGGGGGTATCAAAGCCAATTGTGGGACCAGAATAGGAGTCTTGAGAAAAAGAAGAAGAAGCGATTTCCTTGAGGGGCTAGGTGATTCAATCATGCGGTCATCTTTGACTGTCTAGCTGTATTTGCACCCTATCGCCTCTTGCTGTTGTCAGCGTCTGTCGCAAGATTGAGATGTCATCCCTTAGAATGTGCCAGCGAGTCGGGCGATTAGGATTTATTACCTTTGTTTTCTGAGAACCCGCCGTTAGGTTAAGCAGAAAGACGAGGAGGAGCATGGTTGCGATCGCAGCCAACAAAATGGGCGACTCCGCTGAAGAACCAATCCACCAGACCTCCATCGTATAGAACAGCAGAATACCAAATAGAAATCCGCCGCAGATGCCACGAATCAAGTCATTGAGTTCTTGAACAATCGCTTTAAGGTTTGCCACGGGTTAGATTGTTATAGATGCCAAGGGTTCCATCACCTAGCTCACAACCTGCGTTGAACTCAAAAAGCCAAGCTGAAGGGTATCAAAACATGACTCAGCATGAACGCAATCAAATCGCTCTGCAGCAAAGCAAAGCCACGATTAAAGCTCAACTCTTAGAAATTGAGGCAATCTACCAGACCGCTCCGATTGGGTTAGCGGTTTTGGATGCTGAGCTGCGGTTTCAGCGGATTAATCAGCAACTGGCAGATATGAATGGCCTCCCTGTCGAGGCTCACCTAGGCCGCAGCGTCCGTGAGGTGCTACCTGAATTGGCACATGAAGTTGAACCGTTGTTCCATCAGCTTCTCCAAACGGGTCAGCCCCTGCTCGATTTAGAAATCAAAGGAGAGACCCCGGCTCAGCCCGGTGTGACCCGAATCTGGCTCGAAAGTTGGTATCCGATCAGGGCAGAGAATGAACAGATTGTGGGCATTAATATTGTTTGCCAAGAGATCACCGAGCGTAAGCAGTCGGAGCTAGCACTGCAGCAAAGTGAAGCCTTTAAGCAGCGCCTGTTAGAGAGTAGTCCTGACTGTATTAAAGTGTTAGACCTAGCGGGACGGCTGACTTACATGAATGTAGGCGGGCTGCGGCTCATGGAGGTGGACGACCTCGGCCCTCATCTCAATACGGAGTGGGTTCGTTTCTGGTCGGAAGATTGTCGCGCGGAGGCAGAGGCCGCGCTAGCCTTGGCAAAACAGGGCGGGACGGGTCAATTTCAGGGGCAGTGCTCCACGTTCAAAGGCATCCTTAAATGGTGGGATGTAAGCGTCACCCCCGTTTTAGGAGCGGCAGGCCAGGTGGATCAACTGCTGGTCGTGTCTCGGGATATTAGCGATCGCAAGCAAACCGAGTTTGCCATTGCGCGCAGCGAACAGCAGAGCCGCCAGATTCTCAACAGCCTGTTTAGCTTTGTCGGCATTTTAACCCCCGACGGCACATTGACCGAAGCCAATCGGACCGCACTGGAAGCAGCGGACCTTCAGCCTGAAGACGTACTCGGCAAGTCCTTTGAAGAGACCTATTGGTGGTCCCATTCCACCGAGGTTCAAGAGCGACTGCGGGGGGCAATTGACCGCGCTGCCGCAGGGGAAATGGTGCGCTACGATGCGGTCATCCGGGTTAAAGACGAACAGTTAATTACTATTGACTTTACACTGGTGCCGGTCTTTGATGACGCAGGCCGGGTTAAGTCTTTGATTC
>JBAUJD010000117.1:0-1801 GCA_049683515.1 Thermosynechococcaceae cyanobacterium
CATTGCTCGTAATTTAGCGCTCAATCTGTATCGGGATATGGGCTTTGATAATATGGCTCAAGCGCAACGCCACTCAGGCTTTGGACTCAAAACTCTTACCTCTTTATTTAGAATGAAATAGCCCTGAGCTTCGATCCATAAGTTATTTTCAAATACCTGTGGAAAATAGTCCGGTGACTTTCTTCCTAAAAGATTTGTCTCAGGCTCCCAATAAATCCAACGATGATCAAAAGGTCGATAGCTATAACGAACTAAATATTCTGGCAGAAAGCCTCGCTTAACAAGATATTCCCGAATTGCTATTGGCTTGAACTGGCTTGCTCGGTTAATTGCACCTGAGCAAATCTTCTCCATAGACTGATGGCTAACTTGAGGATCAAAATATTGCTCCATTCTTTGAAGCAGGCTGTCTTTATCAATATCGATAACTAATTCATCTACTTTGGTTTGTACCCCAGGAAAAGAAGTGGGGAAAATTGCAGGAAGAAGTGGATAGCTAGAATATTTCTTGTCAAAGTGGAGGGGTTTGAATGGTAAGCCAAGAATCAGCGGTGGAGTCACAGCTTCGTAAAGCTTACTGATATTAGAGTGAGTCAAGGTTTCAAGCAAAGCATCTCTTCTAGCAGCCGCTCTCGCTTGATGCATATCCCGATATTGGATTTTTGCTTGGTCAGACTGTTGTCTAGATTTTTGAGTAGTGAACAAACCGATCGCTGTTCCAATTTTAATTCCTACTGATGAGCCTTGAACCGCAAAAACTGTTTCGCTTGTTTTTCCATCAGGAGAATATTCAGAGATAATACGATCACCATGAAGATTGTCAATCCAGATTGAATCAAATGCTTCCAAATATCGCTCACGCATTCCTGTAAATGATAATCCATCTAGCCAAGAGTAATTAGAGATAAAACAAATGACTCCTTCACCCGTCTGTTCAACGATGCGTCGCTCCGCCATTCTGAAAAAGCGAGTATAAAGTTCATTGAGTCCTTGTCCCTCTGGTTTTGCAACGTTAACAGTCGTGCGATAAGCATTCGATAAATCTCTTTCTTCACCAATCGCTACACCTGCAAACCCGTTGTAAGGTGGATTACCCAGGATGACTAAAATTGGTTTGTCACGCTTCACTCTCTCAGCAGCATCTTTTTCCTCTTCCAGTTCAGGAAACATGAAAACCTCTTTCTCTTCCTCCGGCGGTTCCCAACCCGTCAGCGCATTGGTCAAATACACGCTCACCCGCTCCTGATCATCCACCAGCGGCACCCCCAAATTTTGCAGCAACAACCCCAACTGCAAATGCGCCACCACAAACGGAGCTGTCAGGATCTCAAACCCAAACACCCGCTCCATTGCCGCCTTCTTCAAATCTGAGCCGCCCAGTGCATCACCCCCGTTCGCCTTCAGCGTCTCATCAATCTTCCGCAGCACTTCCACCAAATACGCCCCTGTCCCGCAGCAAGGGTCGAGAATATAAACATTCGGATCAGCCAACCCATCCGCGATGTCTAATTCCTCCCGCAACACCGTATCCACCCGCGCCACCATATACTTCACGATCTCTGGTGGCGTATACCAAACCCCCAACTCCTTCCGCAGCTTCGGATCAAACGCCTGCAAAAACGGCTCATAGAAATATTGAACCGCCTCCCCCTCATCAAACTTCGAGAAAAACGACTCTCGATCCACCCGGTTCAGCGCATCACCCGCCCAATCCAATACCTCCACCAAATCCAGTCGCCCTAGATTCATCGGCGTTCCCACCTTAGAAAATAACGCCTGAATCATCGGCACATGCATGTAC
>JBAUJD010000118.1:0-6720 GCA_049683515.1 Thermosynechococcaceae cyanobacterium
TCGCCGCACAAGCCACCGCCGCGATCCCGATTAAGAGCGATGAGATCGCCACCAGCCGACCTTCAGAATGATCCGTCACACCGACTGTCTCTCGGACCTCAAGCTGCTTCACCATCAAGATTTGCCCATTATTTATCCCATCCTAGGCCGCTTTAGCAGCACCCTTGAATATACCGGATCTACCCTGCGTGTTACGTCTTACTGCTGTTGCGCTAGATAATCATTAAGTCGCCAAGAGACCGTTGTATTGCGGCCTTGGGACTTGGCTCTATAAAGCGCCTTATCTGCGGCCTCAATCAAAAGGTTAGGGGCAATCTCTAGGGTGGGTACCGTACTCACGATGCCAAAACTAACCGTCACAGCCTCGCTGGCTTTGGACGCGACGTGCGGGATCTGGAGGCGCTCAATGTTGGCACGCATATCATCACAAACCTGCTGCGCCCCTTCCAGGGTCGTGGAAGGCAGAATCACCGCAAACTCTTCACCGCCATAGCGAGCCACTAAGTCAGCCGGACGTTTTGTGCCCCGTTCAATGGCCTGGGCAATCTGATGAAGACAGTTATCCCCCACCTGATGCCCGTAATGATCGTTAAAGTTCTTGAAATAGTCAACGTCGCAGAGAATCAATGACAGAGACAGTTTCTCGCGCTGCAAACGCATCCACGTGCGCTCAAAATAATCATCAAAGCAATAGCGATTGGCGACCTGTGTAAGCGCATCTAGGTTCACCAACCGTCGCAGATGATCATTCGCCTTTGCCAGTTGAGCTTCGGTTTGCTTACGCTGCTCAATTTCTTGCTGGAGGGCAGCTCTTAGCGATCGCAACCGCAGGTGCACCTTGACGCGAGCGAGCACCTCTTCATCTTGGAACGGCTTTGTGATGTAATCGACCCCACCTAACGACAGTCCCTTGACCTTGTTAAAAGAGCCGTCATGGGCCGTCATGAAAATAATCGGGATCTCACAGGTCTGTGGATTGTCCTGCAGTCTTTGACAAACTTCAAAGCCATCGATATCTGGCATCTGAATATCGAGCAGAATGAGGTCAGGCTGCTCATGGGCAACTTGGGTTAGAGCATTTTGACCATCGGTGGCTAACCACACATTGAACCCTTCAAGCTTGAGGGTTTGAGCCAGCACCTGCAAATTGGTTGGCACATCATCAACGATGAGGATATTTGCCTGTGTGTGGAGTGCTGTAGGCACAGTAAACCTCATCAATCCTGTGAACCATAGAGTTTTCTAAATAGAACGCTCTAATCTCTTCATTATCTATTGTGCGGGAAGAAATGGGGCATTTACCTCCGCAGGATTACCGAAAAGAGACATGAGGTGGCCTATGCTAGCTAAAACGAATAATTTAGGATCGCAATGACTGCAGAGCCTCTTTCAGAAAAGCTTTAACTTGATTGACCTGTAGCTCATCAATTAAGCAAGATAGATAGTGACAAAAAGGTTTCAACGCCTTGTCTGTCTGCTCTAGCGGCTCTAAATTGTCTAAGATTTCGTAAACACTTCCTTTTTGGGCAAGATGATAAAACGCCCTCAGAGTCGCAACGGAGGGGAGCACCAGAGTATTGAGATCAACATCTATCGGCTGAGGGTGCTCTGCAGCGGCATCAGATTGCAGCCAGTCTAGCTGAAGCTGCTGCTGCAGCACATGCAGCAAGCGATCAATTTGTACGGGCTTTGCCAGAAATGCGCTGCAGCCAGCCTCTTGACTCCTCTGTTGGTCTGAGGCTGAGACACTCGCAGATGAAGTCACCACCCGGATGTCTTTGAGTTCAGGCATGGCCCGAAGCGATCGCATCATTTCTAAGCCATCCATCACTGGCATTACCAGATCGACCAGGATAAGATCAGGATGAGAGCGGATCGCCATTTCTAAGCCCTCTTGACCATTACAGGCGGTGAGCACCTTAAACTTCAGACGGCTTAGCACATCACTTAACATTTCGCGGTTGGTGCGTTGATCATCAACGATCAAAAGAGTCTTTGGTTTCCCCTTATACCCAATGATGGTGTCGTTGCTGGGCTGATGCAGCGCCACAAGAGCCTGACCTGAAACAAGGGGCACCTCCATCGTCATCGTAAAGCTACTCCCCTGGTGCAAACGACTCTGCACTTGAATATCGCCGCCCAACAGCTCCATAATCTTTTTACTGGCGGCGAGTCCTAACCCGGTTCCTTTCCGGCGTAAAGACAGCTCTCCCGCTTGCTCGAAGGGCAAAAAGATTTTGGCTAAGTCATTAGGCGCAATCCCTATCCCGGTATCGACCACCTTAAATCGAAGGCGCTCCATCAGTGCCCCCTCGGTTCGACGAGAGTCGAGATTGTCTACGATCAAAGTCACGCTGCCGTGAGCAGTGAACTGGATCGCATTGTCTAAAAGGTTGACCAGCACCTTACGAAGGCGATTCTCATCGGTGTGAATGGCATTCGGTAGTGACGAGGACAGGTTATGAAAAAACGTTAGCCCCTTCTGCTTGGCTTTGAGTTGATAGCTCTTCACTAAGCCGGTCAAAAAGTCAGTGAAATGGATGTCGGTGGTTTGCAACTCCATGCGCTCAACCTCAATTTTGGAGAGATCAAGCAAATCATCAATCAAGCCCAGCAGGTGTTCACCGCACTCTAGAATGGTGCAAATGCCTTTTTGCTCCTGTGGAGACTGCATTGCAGAGCGCTGCAAAAGCTGACCGTAGCCGAGAATTCCGTTGAGGGGCGTTCGGAGTTCGTGACTCATGTTGGCAAGGAAGAGGCTTTTCGATCGGTTGGCGAGTTCTGCGTCTTGTTTCGCCTTTGCCAACGCTTCATTTTTATGGGTCAGTTCTTGGCGCTGCTTTTGCTCTTGCTCTAATAGTCGTGCATGGGCCAAGGCAATTCCTACTTGGCTGGCAACGGCCTCTAGCAGTTCAATCTCTTCTGCAGTCCATCGGCGCGTGAGCTGCTCTTGCTGCTGGGCTGAGAGCGCCATGAATTCTGGACGGGAGAGGGCGAGATCGCAGTGGTGTAGAACAATTGCTCCATTGGGCCGTCCTTGGTAAGACGTTCTTACCGCTAGCATCGACTTCAGTTCGATGGCTGTATCGTCTGCAATAGAAAGCTGCAGAAGCGAATCGGTATAAACATTAGAACAAGCGATCGCACGCTCTTGGGATAGCAGTTTCTGCGCGTGAGGCGTTTTTTCCACAAGGATATCTGCCTCAAGCGCTGACCCACACCCCACCGTTAAATACTCCCCCACAATGGGGAAGGTCTGACTCTTAGGAAAGTAATAATGAAGATGGCAGCGGCTAACCTTGAATGCCGTGCCGATACGATGAACCGTGGTCTGAAAAATTTGCTGGGCATCTAGACTTTGGCGAATCTCTTGGGTAATGTCCCGCAGGAGTAATTCGCGCTGAATTTGCTGTTCTAGATCGACCTTTGCGTTTTTGCGGTCGATACTATCTGCGTTGTCTATCGCATGCTGCAGGAACTGCTGCGTCCGTTGACGATGGGCAATTTCGTTTTGAAGACGTTGGTGTTGCCGGTTGAGCTGGTGTCGCTGTTGCTGTTCTTGCTTGAAGAGAAGAGCCTGAGCAAGGGCAATCCCGACTTGGCGAGCGACGGCCTCCAGAAGCTGCTGTTCATCCGCAGTCCATTCCCGCACAGCATCACACTGGCTGAGAATAATGACGCCATTGGCTGCCTGCTGATCAGAAATCCGCACCATCATCAGTGATGTAAGGTCCGGCGTCAGCAATGGTGAATAGAGTGAATCCATGCGCGGAACTGGGAGCAGTTCCGCAACAGAGACCACCTGATCGGTCGCCAGCACTTTCTGAATAATAGGATTGGCCGCAATGGGAAATTCAAGTCCTAATAGAGAGAGAAGATGGTCGGCTCGATGCTCAGCGACGGCCCTTAGCCGAGGATTAGGGGCACCATAATAGGTGTAAATGCTACACCGGCTCACCTGAAAGCAGGAGCCGAGCTGCTCTGCGGTGGTGTGCAAAATTTCTTGAGTCTCTAAGCTGCTGCGAATTTTTTGGGTGATATCGCTGAGCAACTGGGTCTTGCGAAGTTCTTGCGCTAGCGATCGCTGAGTCTGTTGACGCTCAAGTTCGGATTCCCCACGAGAGATAATCTGCGAGACGGTCTCACCCTCAACAGTAGCCTCTAGATGTTCGTGTGTATCATCCTGACGCTGCTCATCAATGGGTTGACTGACGTACGGCATGCTCGGACTCACTTCAGCAAGCAACGCCCTGTGCCCAGACTCAAGCCATCGCCCTGAGAGGAGGCAGTCCACCGTCACACTGGCCCCTGACCGCAGGGTTATCGTCCACCGCCCCGTCACCGATTCATCCTGCTCCAGTTGCTGCCAATAGGCTTGAGCAACGTCAGCATTCTGCTGATTTTCACGACCGCACAATTCATCAAGGCTATCAGCCTGAGCCGCCGTTAGGCCCGCCGTATTCGCCCACCCAATTAGCATCGCGTCAACATCAAAAATGAAGATGGGCGTTTTCAATTGGTTGTAGGGGGCCAGGTCTGCGAGGGTGACTCTCGCAAGCTGCAACTCATTCACACGCCGATAATCCTGCTGATTTCCCTGAGAGTTCCTGTTTCGTGAGCTTCTGTCTGCGTACTGTCTTGATTCTATTGCAGACACCCACAGCCGTTTTGGTCAGAGTTGATCTAAAATATTAAAAAAACTTTACGATTGTTTTAGTTCTGCACCTCGCAGTTTTCAAGCCTTCTCTCTCTTACCTTTCACAGCTAGAACATTTTATGACACTTCCCATTCGCAATGTTGCCATCATCGCCCACGTTGATCACGGCAAAACAACGCTGGTTGATGCCCTTTTAAGGCAGTCGGGCACCTTCCGAGAAGGGGAAGAGGTTCCCGATTGTGTCATGGACTCCAATGACCTTGAGCGAGAGCGGGGCATCACGATTCTGTCCAAGAATACAGCGGTAAACTACAACGACACGCTGATTAATATCGTCGATACCCCAGGTCACGCTGATTTTGGTGGTGAGGTCGAGCGGGTATTGGGTATGGTCGATGGCTGTCTGCTGATTGTGGACGCCAACGAAGGACCAATGCCGCAGACCCGGTTTGTGCTCAAGAAAGCGCTCGAAAAAGGGCTACGTCCCATTGTGTTGGTGAATAAAATTGATCGCCCTCAAGCGGACCCCCACGGAGCCGTGGATAAGGTTCTAGATCTATTCCTTGAGTTAGGGGCTGATGACGATCAGTGTGATTTCCCTTATCTGTTTGCCTCGGGTCTAGATGGGTTTGCCAAGGAAAAAATGGAAGATCCCAATGAGGATATGCGTCCGCTCTTTGAATCGTTCTTGCACCATGTGCCACCCCCAGCCGGAGATCCTGAGAAGCCTCTGCAGCTTCAGGTGACGACGCTGGACTATTCTGACTACCTCGGTCGCATCGTGATTGGGCGGATCCACAATGGGACGATCCATGCCGGACAGCAGGCAGCTCTCGTCATAGAGGACGGCTCTATTGTGAAGGGCAAGATCTCGAAGCTGATGGGCTTTAAGGGCTTGAGCCGCGTGGACCTAGAGTCAGCCTCAGCCGGGAATCTAGTGGCGGTTGCAGGGTTTGCCAATGCCAATATCGGCGAAACCATCACCTGCCCCAACGAACCCCAAGCGCTGCCGCTGATTAAGGTCGATGAACCCACCTTGCAGATGACCTTCTGCGTCAATGATTCACCCTTTGCCGGCCAAGAAGGTAAGTTTGTCACGTCAAGACAGATTCGCGATCGCCTCATGCGTGAGCTAGAAACCAATGTCGCCCTCCGGGTTGAAGAAACCGACTCTGCCGATAGCTTCGCCGTTTCGGGTCGAGGCGAACTCCACCTCGGCATTTTGATTGAAACCATGCGTCGCGAAGGCTATGAGTTCCAAGTTTCACAGCCACAGGTCATTTACCGCGAAGTGAAGGGTCAACCCTGTGAACCCTACGAGTACTTGGTGCTTGATATCCCTGAAGATGCTGTGGGGGGCTGTATTGAGCGCCTAGGCACCCGCAAAGGCGAAATGCAAGATATGCAGATCAGTAATGGTCGCAGCCAGCTTGAATTTATCATTCCAGCGCGGGGGCTGATCGGCTTCCGGGGTGACTTCATGCGGCAGACCCGAGGCGACGGCATCATGAACCACAGCTTTTTAGACTACCGCCCCATTGCTGGGGATATCACGGCCCGTCGCAATGGCGTCATTATCTCCTTTGAAGAAGGCAAAGCCACCTTCTACGCCCTCAAAAATGCTGAAGATCGGGGCACCTTCTTTATTGAGCCAGGTGTGAAAGTCTATAAGGGCATGATTGTCGGTGAACATAATCGCCCTCAAGATATTGACCTAAACGTATGCAAAGCCAAGCAGCTCACTAACCACCGGGCTGCTTCGGGCGATGAGCTGGTTCAACTTCAAGCCCCCACTGACATGAGCCTAGAGCGTTCTTTAGAATATATTGGCCCCGATGAACTGGTTGAGATTACGCCTGAGTCTATCCGACTGCGGAAGCTTTCTAAAAAGCAGCTTGCGAATAAGCGATAGCATCATTCTGTTACAGGGCGATACATCAGCAGATCGCTGCAAAATGATAGGCTCTGAGCAAATCAACTTGTGGCGGTTTGATTGTGGTTAACTTCATACAGCTCTATCGACAGCGTTCGGCCCAATCTCAATGGCTACCGATGGCAACGC
>JBAUJD010000119.1:0-4446 GCA_049683515.1 Thermosynechococcaceae cyanobacterium
CTTTACCCCTGCTTCTTTGGCTGCAGCTAAAAACTCAAGCTGTTTATCGACAATGACATCTGAGCCACCCTGAATCGCTGAAATGACAACATCCATGCCCGTGAATGCTTGGGACTCGTCTTCCACGATCTCTGCAGCCTCTTTCAGGTCAGACGGCAGCTTGGAACGGCTACCGGGGCGGACATAAAGTCTCAACGATGCACCGCGTTCTAATAAAGCCCGCGCAATCATTCCTCCCAAATCTCCAGTTCCACCAATGAGAAGAACTTTCTTTTCATTGGTATTAGATTCCGTTGTCATCTTTATATTCCTTTGAATTTTTTGTTTTGTATGCCCTTTCGCTTGCTGCCTTCACCTTCTGCTGATACCAGGAGAAGAGAAGAAAGCCAAACGGCTTATCAAGGTACCGCTTGGTCGAATTGCAGCGAAGAAATCATCTGCTGAGCATGGTCACAGGTCCACACTCCGGCTCCCTGTCGTCTGTCTCGCCACTTTTTAACTGGGTTGAGGAACGGGAGAGCTTGGCTCAAAGTCGCGTCAGCCCTCCATCAACCGATAGGGTTTGACCGGTCATGAAGCGAGAGTCTTCTGATGCTAAGAAAGAGACAACATTCGCAACATCTTCGGGTTCTGCGGTGCGGTGAATAGCCTGCATCTGCTTCACCATGTCAAACATTTCTGATTGTTCTCCGCTCTCCGTTGTGCCTGTGCGAACTAAGCCAGGGGCGACAGCATTTACGGTAATTCCGGCATCGGCAACCTCTGTAGCCAAGGCACGGGTGAACCCAATCACTCCCATTTTGGCAGCAGTGTAGTGAGTAATGTTAGGGGCAACGGACCAGCAAACGGTAGAGGAAACGTTGATCACGCGCCCCCAGCCCTGCTGCTCCATCATGGGGAGAAAGGCCTTGCAGGTAAAAAAGAGAGCATCAAGATTGACTGAGAAAACTTTGTGCCAGTCTTCAAAACTCATCTCGGCAAAGGGCTGGAAGGGATAAATTCCGGCATTGTTAATCAAAATATCGCAACGCCCAAACTGAGATTGGGTCGCTTCTGCTAAAGCCTGAATATCCTCTTGAGAGGTGACGTCACAGGATTGAGTCATTACTTCCCGTCCAGCCTCCTTGACCATTTGTTCTGTCTCGGTTGCAGGATGTCTTGAAGCTAAAACTAAATCTGCTCCCTCATTTGCTAAACGTCGGGCAAACTCCTGCCCCATCCCTGAGGACGCGCCGGTCACGACAGCTACTTTGTCGGCATGTTTCTGTTGAGTCATCGTTATTCCTTTTTGTTTTTCTAATGCTGGACTCAAGTTCATCTGAACGAGCTACCTTCTGCCATGCTTTTAACCTGGATGACAGGAGCCAGTGGAGCCAATTACTTCAGATAGCCAATGACGTATCGCTGACCGCACAGCCCGGATACCATCGCTATACAATGTCGTTGCTTTCGCTGCTGAGAGCGCGCCACCATGACAGATCGACATCACCACGACCTCATGGGAAGAATTTGCTTCAGCTAAACGCACGATTTCGCTTCCTGTAGAGCCATTCGCACCCAATACAGCAACTCTCATTATTGAAACGCTCCAAGCATTACTTTTCTGGAAGATGCGCCTAGTTTTCTGACGCTGAATCTAGAGCTGAGCATGGCTACCGTCACAGTAAGGTGGATTATCGGTATGCTTACATTGGCAAAGTGCGACCTGTTTTTCCTCGTCGAGTTTGAAGGGCATAGGGGTAAAGTCTGTCCCTTTATGGGAGCCGTTACAGAAGGGCTGATTCTCAGATAGACCGCAGGTACACCAAGCATGGGTGCCGGGTTCGAGCGTTAATACAGCAGGCTGTTTGGCAGCAATAGTCGGTTCAGTCATTAGATTCTCCTTTCAAGATGATTAGAAAACTGATGGGAGTCATGAAAACGGGATTTCATGACCGGCCAGCCGCACTGGCGACGAAGCGGCAAATCTGTTCTTTCGAGGTCCACAGAACTGCACCAGTAACGACTAGTAGTAGACCAGATAATCCGTAGGTTCTCGTCAAGCCTACGCTCTGACTGATGGGCTGAGAGACGATGGGGGACAAAAATTGACCGAGAAAAAAGAAGGTCGTGAGTCCGCCTAGCGCGCGTCCGCGTAAATGATCGGGGACTTCTTTCGAGGTCCAGACATTGAGATTAGGCATTAACAGCCCCAAGCCTAAGCCCGCAGGCACCAATGCCAGTAGAACTGACCAGTAGGTGTTGACTAAACCAATTCCGATATACCCCAAACCCATGAGGCTAAAGGCTAGGGCTAGAATGCTGATGAAGTTGAAGCGCTGCTTGATTCTGCCGTAGTTGAGGGAGGCAATGGCGCTGAAGAGAGTGGAAAGTGCGATCGCAAGTCCACTCCGAGTCGCGTCTGCATTAGCAATCTGCTTCAGATAAAACGGAAGCTGTGTCGGAATCAAATAAAAGACAACCTGCATCAACAAAGCCGATGCATAGATCAACAACAGCAGTTTAATCGGCAGGGATGACTCAGCCGTTTTCCCGCTAGGATCGTCAGCAGCAGAAATTCTCTCTGGCTCATAGAGAACCCACACCATCAGGGGTAATAGCAGCCACGCAAAAAGATAGATCAGAAACGGTAGCCGCCAGTTGAGATCAGCGATGAAGCCACCTACTGACAAAAACAAGACGCCGCCAAATCCCATAAACGCAGCCTGTAAACCCATAAAGTTAGCGCGCTGATCGCCGCTGAAGTAGTCAGCGATCAGGGTTGTGGCACTGACCATAATCCCAGCCACAGCAAGGCCCAGCAGAGCGCGCCCGCCCAGAATGGCAAACACAGAATCAAGCACATATCCTGATCCTCCTGCAAAGCCATAGAGACCAGCAGAAGCAATCAACAGAGGCTTACGACCGATCACATCAACCATTTGTCCAGCAATAGGAGAGCCGATCACGATGAATAGAGCGGGTATGGTCAGGATCAACTTGACCCAAAAGTCTGCATTAGGAACCTCGGCAAAATACTCCTGCATAGCTGGGAGGGAAGGCGCGATGGTTGCCCCAGACATCACTGTGAGCGTGCTTGCCAGTAGCAAAGTGATTTTGACCAGCCAAGTGTTGGGCATCGTTGTTTAAGACTAACCGGAGGATGTCAGACACAGTCAACCAGACCTTACCTTGCGCCCAACTCAGCCGTCTTGTCCGTTCTTGTGGCATTTTTCACAATCTTGCCATTTTGACTCAGACCAGTCGCACTTTTTGACTCACGGAAAATTTTTCAGCGTCCCTTTATTGAGAAGCTGATAGCGTACGGCAGCTCTCCTTCCACGAACCTAGGGTGTACACACAAGTATTGGAAATCACTGGCCCCCTAGCCCCACCGATCTAAAGCTTTGCCTTACCATGATGACATTGGCCCCAGGAGGTGTGTGATTGAAGACGAACGCTAACCCGCTGCATTTCCCCAGCCTACATAAGCAAGCATGGTCAGGTATTGGATCGCTTCGCTACCAGTCCAACTGTTCCGCCAGAACGGTTCCTGAACACGATCATGCTAGTCACGCTCTGTTTATTTCGCTAGGCGGCTGTACTTGGCTCAATATGCCTTCAAATGGCTATAACCAGCTACAAAAATTACCGGCAGGCAGTATTGCAATTACCCCTGCGCGTGTGATGCATTCAGCAGTCATTGATGAGCCGTCCGAATTTATCATTCTTTATCTACGACCTGAGTTTGTCAGTCAAGGTGGTGAGCGGACAGCCAATTATGCTCTCAAACCTTCAGTAGTTAAGTCAGATTCGTTGATTCAGGCCATTAGTACAGCGCTCTCGAAAACAGCTCCAGAAGAAGGAGATCGGCTCTATGCCGAGTCCTTACTCCATGCGCTCTCGACTCATCTACTCAAGCGATACTCTTGGCAGCCATCTATTAAGCATTTTAAGCCTGCTGGATTATCGGCTCTCAAGCTAACGCGAGTTCACGACTATATTGAGGCTCATCTGCAGGAGTCTCTTCGATTGGATGATCTGGCGATGACGACGAATCTGAGTCGCTATCATTTTTGCCGACTCTTCAAACAGTCTGTTGGTACCAGCCCCTATCGATATATTTTGCAACAGCGCATCAAAAGGGCTAAACAGCTTCTTTGCGATCAGGATCTGTCTTTGGTGGAGGTTGCCTTAGCTAGCGGATTCGCCAACCAAAGTCATTTTTCTCGGCATTTCCGTCAGCAGGTGAGCGTGACGCCCAGCTACTACCGAAACCAAGCGCGTTAGTGCTTTATGTGATCAAAACGTCTGTTATTTGCTCTAGCTCAATCAGATTACCGTCTGGATCGCGGAAGCAGGTAGAGAGAAAGCCTCGATCAGGATAGTTAGTAGCTGGAGCTAAAAGTTCGACGTTGTGCGATTTGAGATATGCGATCGCATCATCTAAACTCTTCACCTTAAACG
>JBAUJD010000120.1:0-2028 GCA_049683515.1 Thermosynechococcaceae cyanobacterium
GCCCTAAGCCAGCAAATCAGTGAACTGAGCACCCTAGTCAATGAACTTCAGAGCGCTCACCATCCCGCCACCGAAGCAGAAGCCCGAAACATCTTGGATGTAGCGGACATTCCGCAGGCTAGTTGATGTGTAATCTTTATTGTCCTATAGCAATCCCAAATGATTCCAGAGATTTAAGAAAGGCTAAAGCCCTTTTCCTGAAAGAGTTCTGGGATCATCGCCTCTCTCGAATTACTTCTGATGAGTATAGGTACTTATCAGATGCGTCCGCACCACTGCTCGTCCAAGCTTGGCTTGTAAAGCCCACCGGACTGGCTCCAAATTCGATCTGTTAGCCAAACTTGCAGATGCAACCCTTGGCTTGCTAGACCCAGGAGAACTTGCTGCCATTCTGTTAGATCACCGCAAGATTATCTGCTGTCTACTGCTCTTGGATGACGAGCTGAACTTGCTCCAATAATTCGGGTACTTTATTCTGCACAACATCCCAAAGTGTCTCGTCTTCAAGGCCGAAGTAGGCATGGGCTAAGATGTCGCGAAGACCCGCAATTTTTCTCCACTCCACGTTTGGATACTGTTCGCGAATATCAGAAGGGATCTTCTTGACGGCTTCGCCGATGATTTGTAAATTGCGGACAACGGCATCATAGGTTCGTTCGTCTTCTATAAAATCTTCAAACGTCATATTTAGGGTATAGCGCTGCACTTTAATGCAGCTCGTGCAAATATCTTCAAGGTAAAGCTGAACGCTACGCGACACGAATAGCTTCCTTCTCAACAGCCTGTCGAATTTGGGGCTTCAGCATTTTATAGCTCACTAAGTCAACACTTTTTCCTAAGCAGTCTTCGAGGTAAAACTTAAGATCCATATAGCGATCAAAGGTAGGCGCTTCTAAAAAATCAACCAGGATATCGATATCGCTATCAAAATGAGCTTCATCGCGAGCTACGGAGCCAAAAATAGAAAGAGATGCGATACCAAAGCCCTTAATAGATTGTTCGTAGTTTTTCAAGATATCAATGGCTTGTTCTCGTCTCATTATTTTATGCCAATTAGAAGTAAGTAAAATTATGCCCCAGCTAATTTTTGTTCGCCGGACTACTCAGGCATCACCGCGCCAACGTGAGCTTGATTATTCTGCATTGCCAGCCTAATCTGCCGCTGTCGCTCTGCAAAACGACTTCTTTGTTCTTCTGTTAACTGCTCAAAACAGTGGGGACAAGAAATACCCGGCTCATACTGCTCAGACTGACAATCTGCTTCTGAAAGCGGACTGCGACAGCCAAAACACATCACATAGTGACCGGGCTGCAGCGCTTCATCTACAGCCACCCGTTCATCAAAGACAAAACACTCACCATCCCATAGTGACTGCTCAGGTTCCTGAGTATTCAGGTAGTTGAGGATGCCGCCCTCTAGTTGATACACCTCTGCAAATCCCTGCTGTAGCAAGTAAGCGCTGGCTTTCTCGCAGCGAATCCCCCCAGTGCAAAACATAGCAATTTTAGGATGCTGCTCAGGATTAAGGTTCTCATCTACAAACTGCGGAAATTGCCGAAAATGCTTAGTATTAGGCGAAACAGCCCCCTCAAAAGTACCCACTTCATATTCATACTGATTACGGGTATCAATCACTATGACATCAGGATCTTGAAGTAGCTTATTCCACTCTTCTGGCTCGACGTGAGTTCCTGTTTGCTGAGCAGGCTTGATTCCTTCAACCCCCATTGAGACAATCTCCCGCTTTACTTTCACCTTCATGCGCTTGAAGGGCGGCTCGGCAACATAGGAGAGCTTGGGCCAAAGATCGCTAAATCGAGGATCCTGATGCAAAAAGGCGAAAAGGATTTCAATCCCTTCTGCTGTGCCAGCAATGGTTCCATTTAGTCCCTCGGCAGCCAAGAGAATAGTTCCCTTAATCTGGTGGGTCTCGAAGATCTCAATGAGCTTTGCCTTGAGTATTTGGCAGTCTTCCAGATCTACAAATTTATACATGGTTGCCACCACAACGGGCCGATTAGGGGGTG
>JBAUJD010000121.1:0-6752 GCA_049683515.1 Thermosynechococcaceae cyanobacterium
ACCAGCAACAATAGGGTACAGGTGCCTTGTCATCCCTAAAGGCTAAAATCAGTGAACGCATCAATAGGCGAGAGCTTTTCCCGCAGGTCGTCTGTGGTCATTGATCCCTTTGATCACATCAGCCTGAACATCAATCGTTTCAGCCGCTCCCCAGCTTTGAGACGGGATAACTCGATACCCCATGGCCCAGAGACTTTGAAACGTTTGCGATCGCAGACCGTAGGGTTCAGTCAGCACAACTCTAGGCAAACCCTGGTAGTGAATTCTTGGGGCATTCACGGCTTCAGTTAGTGACAGACCCCGATCGACATGGTTGACAATCAGTTGAAATAGAGTCGTGGGGATGGTGGAGCCACCGGGACTGCCCGTAACAAACGCGAGTTTGCCATCTTTGAAAACCATCGTAGGAGCCATCGAGCTGAGCGGTTGTTTCCCCGGCACAATTTTGTTTTGAACCCCTTGGACCAAGCCAAATTTATTAGGAACACCGGGTTTGATAGCAAAGTCGTCCATCTCATTATTCAAAAAGAAGCCGGTTCCTGTTGGAATGACTCCGGCTCCGAAGAAAGAGTTGAGGGTGTAGGTGACCGAAACAGCGTTTCCAAATTGATCCACCACAGAATAATGGGTGGTATTTTCTCCTTCCTTGACCGTTATCCCAGAAAAAAGTGAATCAGCGTCGATAGCCTTTCTGGTCGGGATTTTGGATCTCAGCGTTGCGGCATATTCTTTGCTCAACAACTGATCGGTTGGGTTGCTCACAAACCTAGGATCGCCTAAACGCTTGTTCCGGTCGGCAAACGAGAGGACCATTGCAGACAGCAGCAGGTGAACGCTATTCGCACTGTCTTGCTGAAGTTCATTAGATGGGTACCCTTCCAGGATATTAAGCATTTGGCAGAGTGTCGTCCCGCCGCCTGGGGGTGGAGCGGTGATGACTTGGTACTCCCGGTAGGTGCATTGAACAGGTTCTGCGACACTGACGTCATAGGTTGCCAGATCATCCTTGCTGAGCAACCCACCGTTGCTCTTGCTAGCGGACACTACCCTCTGAGCAATGTCTCCCTTGTAGAAGGCATCTTCTCCCTTAGAGGCTATACTTCGCAGCGTTTGAGCGAGATCTTTCTGAATGACGTGGTCCCCAACCCTAAGGTTTTCGTCAGTACCTCCGAAGAATATCTTTTTTGCTTCTGCATCTCGTGAGATGAGCGTCCGCCCCTGATTAAGAATGTCAATATCACCTTCTGAAAGTGGGAAACCCGCTTCTGCTAGCTTGATCGCAGGCTCGATGAGTTTTTCTCTGGGCATTGTTCCGAATCTTTCCCGTGCAGCCTCTAGCCCTTTGACCGTTCCAGGAACCCCGGAGGCAAGATATCCCTCAGTACTCAGCTTATCGATGACCTCTCCTTCAGGATCTAAATACATGTCTTCAGTTGCTGAGAGGGGAGCCTTTTCTCGAAAATTGATAAAAGTATTCTTCCCATCTGCTGAGTGAATGAGCATAAACCCACCCCCACCTAGATTCCCGCAGCAAGGATGCGTGACGGCTAGGGCATAGCCAATGGCAACCGCAGCATCAATCGCGTTTCCACCATCTTTCAGTATGTCTAGACCTACTTTGGAGGCACTCGCTTGGGCCGTGACCACAACACCATTTGGCCCTTTACTGGTATTTGGGTTGAAATTCTCTGTGCCTTTACAGGTTCTAAAGCTGCTATCTCTGCAGCTATTCCAGCTTCCCAGCTTATATAGATAGGTGAGAGGATGGTAGACACTACCGCCAACGAGCATGTCCAACACGACAAGAATAGCGAAGACACCCGAGACTTTAGCAACGCTCCACAATACTTTTCTGCTCTTCATGCAATCTTAGCCTTTGAGCACAAGCCTAATCTTTTTAGTGATAGGCACGAACTTATTGAGTCGCACGATTCACAACGCCACCGCTCAAATGGTTGGCACTGCTCCTTTAAGGAATGTGGGATTTAAAACAACAAAACCCCCTACTGGAGGAGGTTCTGAGTCAATCGGAGCGACAGGATTTGAACCTGCGACCCCCACTACCCCAAAGTGGTGCGCTACCAAGCTGCGCTACGCCCCGTTATTGCCTATCAAGCGTAGCATAAGGCATTACGTTTTAGACTTTGCATCCTGTAGGTAACTTTGATAGCGGGTTTGCAGCGTTGATAGCAACATTCCTTCGCTAGGATCTAGCCAATATTCGACTAGGGTTTGACCAAAGGCCCAAGCTTCTTGAGACGGCGACTGTGCCGTTTCAAGCAATAAAGGCCATAGAAATAGTAAATCAAAGTTTTGGTCAGCAGTTCCTAGCAATGAATAGAGTTCCCAAGCCATTTGCAGTTTGCCCATCACAACGGGCGACTGCTCAATGGGTAAATTCGTCGCCAGCACCGTTGCCAGGGCCGGAGAACCCGACATCATAGTTGAGATAAATCCTAAGACCGGACTTTTCAAGAGTGCGGCTAATCCTTGAGTGGTGCTCATTTGAAAGGCATATCGCTCAATAATCTTAGCGGCGGCTTGGATTTGTGCGTCTTGATCTCTCAAAAATCGGGCTAAACGCCCTTGCTGAGCAGAGGGTAGAGCGTTGACAATCGCATCAGAAAGCGGGGTGACACCCCAAGCCCATCGGTCAGGGGCGCTTGTGACTAACGGCAATATTGTGGAGCTAAGGTCTGTCAATATTTCTTGACGGTAGGCTATTGCCTCTCGCATCGCCTTTTCTTTGGGGCGCTGCCCTTGCTCCCAGTCGTAGGGGGGGTGCCACTCGCGTATCGGGCGGAGGCGGTCTACCTGGGTCACCACAGTAATAATGGGCAGATCGTCTGCCTGAACTTGAGCGAGAAACTCACGATCCATCTGGAGGGCTGGGTCGAGGGCTGGGGTGAGCAATAGCAAAACATCGGCTGTTGCGGCCTGCTGTAGCACTTGCGATCGCAACTCACCTCGCCCCACCTGTTCATAGCCAGGGGCATCCCACAGCGTTAGCGTTTTTCCGTCTGGTGTCGAAAATTTGTAGGTCTCAAAGCGATCTGTACTGGGCAGCACATCGACTTCTGCTAGCTCTTGTTTGAATAGAGTATTAATGAGGCTGCTTTTACCGGCCCCCGTTCGACCCACTAACAAAATGTTGAGCGGTGCCTGTTCGAGCGCTTCGACTGAATCGGCCTGCTCAAAGAGCTGTCGTAGCGTTTGCGTTTTTTCGGGGGCAACCTCTTCCACAATGATCGGCTGGGGGGATTGACCGCTGTAGAGTGCGATCGCTCTTTCTCCTAGTGCCTTTAGGGTTGTTTCTCGCATGAGCTGCCCCAAGTTGCTGAGCAACTGTTGATTAGCCTGACTACGATAGGACTGAGTTGCGGTTCGAGCCACCGCTGCTGCTGGGTTAAACAACCAGCGAGACCAGTTCAGAGCCTTAAGGGCTATCCTTGCTGCAGGCTCTAATCGACGATAGGTTTCATAGGTTTCATAGGCTTGACCAATGGTAACTTGCCCCAAAGTGGGGGCGAGCTTCTGCATCCAAGCATCGACATCATCGACGGTGCCGCGCAGCAGCCCGTAAGCTTGGGGTACATAGATATTAAGTAGTGGACGTTTGACCTGTGGGTAGTAGACCTGAGCCACTGCTGTTACTAAACTTTGGCAGCGCTCAAAAAACTGGGGCCAGTCTTCCCAAGGTAAGACATCTTCACGGGTTGCCACTAAGATGCGTTGAACTTCAGATTCTGCTTGAGTCATCAGTGTGGTTGACTCAGCGTCTGCATGTTCTGCCGTTTCCAGATTGCCAGATATATTAATGCTGTCGAGCTGAGGAACCCGGAGCCAACGAGCCAGCAACCACCGCCAGCCCAAAAGAATCACCACCGCAACCGCCCAAATCCAGCTCAGGTGCCAGCGATGAATCTGAATGCCTGCTGCAACGGCAAGAAACCCCAGCACCATTGCAATGGGAAGAATGAGTGCGAACCACTGCCAAACTTTCAGACGCATCATGTATTGAAGACCGTCTAACTAGTAGGGCTGAGTACTCGTTGTCTCAGTACTGGGCGTAATAGTGGCAACTACGATCAGATCCTGCATATCAAAGCCTGCCTCTTGATTATTCATCGCTTTTTTACTGTCATAATCAACGCCCAGCTCAAAAAAGAAGATGGATTGATTGGGGGCCAATGAAACATGAAGGGTTGTTTTGCCCTTAGCATCCGTAACTTCCTTCAGGTACGGCTGTCCGCCGATGGGATTAATTGCATCAAGGACTGTTGCAATTTCTTTCTGCTCACTAAAGGGTGTAAATACTGGGAGAGTATCACCATTGTTTAAAACAAGAACCTGTCTGCCTTGATCAGTATCAGAATTCACTGAAACCTTACGACCACAGTTATTAAACTCGCCTGTAATGGTCAAGATTGTGTCAGGGGAAACATCCTCCTCTGTTAAAGGTGGGTTAGGTGCATCTGGTAAAGATAGTATCTTTGAACCGTTAGACGCTGAGTTGAATGCAACCTTACCTGAAACGGGAACTAGGGTCTTGTTGCTACCGCACTGAATAGCTCCACCCAGATTAGAAATTGTGACTGTAGACAAGCGACTAATGGTGGTTGGCACAGAAGGGGTCAGGGTAGGGGGAGGAGAACTTGCCGTGGGTGTAATGCGCGTGGCAACTTTCGTCTCTAATGAGTAAGTCTCATCTTGGCCTAAAATTTTACGCAGATGACCATTGGCATGAACGCTGGCAATTTTACCGGTCGGACTCACGCAAGTATAGAAACCTGTTGGGTTGCTTGGACTGGGCGACCAACCTGACTCACAGTTGGGTTTTGAAACAACTTCATCAGAGATCAAATCAATCAGCGGTTGCTCTTTCCAGTTCTTCGGATCATTTGCATTTGCGTAGCCACCATTGGAATTAAAATCCGGTCCCCACCGATACACAACCTGAGGGCCACGCCAAGGGCCAGTGGCTGCGGCGACATAGTAAATCACTCGCTCGCTTACACCCGGAACTTTAAGCGTGAGCACTGGCACTTTGCCGCTAGCTTCGACAAACTCAGGAGCCTTTACTTTTAAATCCGCAGCAGCATTTGGCTCAATTTTTTCGGCCTGTCTCACTTCTGCTGCAATGAAGTCAAGGGAGCGATTGAGCTCGATTCTTTGTTCGTTTTGATTGCCGCTATTGGTGCTGGAGCTAATGATCGAGGCGAGGCCCACACCACTAGCGCCGACAACAGTGGCGGTTAAGGCTCCGGCCACCAGTAATTCAGTCAGCGTAAAACCACCTTTTTGACAAGGTCGTGACGCAGTTTTTAAAGTCTTGAAGAGTAGACTGAACATAGAATCTAATGCAAAAAGTGAAATAAACTTTTCGCGGCTCAACCTAAGCTCAAGCGAGATCGCCAGCCTAAGTAACGCGAAGAATGCAACCCCAATAACGCTGATACAGACTGTAGCGTCTGTCACATAGTAATTTTTACTTAGGATCCATCATAGCGAACTGCAAATCGATTTTGAGCAGCAATTTAAAATCGCTACGGTGTAGGCGTGCCCAGAACCACTTGAGCTATGGTAGAGGGTAATTGCGTTCTACACTTTTTTTGGAGATCGCCATAGGTGCAATGTCCCTTTTGCCAGCATACCGATAGCCGAGTTTTAGAGTCTCGCTCCGCTGAGTCAGGACGCAGCGTGCGTCGCCGCCGGGAGTGCTTGCAGTGCGATCGCAGATTCACCACCTATGAACGCATCGAATTTGTCCCCGTCACCGTGATTAAGCGCGATGGTCAACGTGAATCGTTTGACCGCTCTAAGCTATTGAGGGGCGTTGTCACCGCCTGCGAAAAAACAGGGATGACCGCCACTCGCATTGAAGCGATGGTGGACGACATTGAAGCTGAACTGCAGCAGCGCTCAATGCGAGATGTGAGCAGCACCGAAATTGGCGAAGCCGTTCTCAAGAGTTTAAAGGCCATCAGCGAAGTCGCCTATGTGCGGTTTGCTTCGGTATATCGACAATTTCAAGGCATCCATGATTTCATTGATGAGTTGAACCAACTCCAAGATCCTGAACAAACCCGCGAAATAGTAACAGAGAGTCAACCCCCTGAACCGCTAGCAGGGGTTCGTCACTCCTAATCATAAAGGCGGCCTTGGGCAGAAACCACCTGCCAAAGAAGTGTTCCTAGAGTCCGTAAAATACGATAGGATAATAGACTTAGCGCAATAGCTCCACCAAGATTTATCTCAGGTGGCCTGTGCGTCGCTTTACGCTCCTCTATCAGGGTCACACCTACATCATCAGGAGGCGTCAACATCACAGGGAACACAATTAGGAAACGTTAGTTATGGTCAATCAGGAAATTACGGCACCGGATGTGGGGTTTACCCACGAAGATTTTGCGGCTCTACTCGATCAATATGATTACCACTTCAATACTGGGGATGTGGTCCCTGGTACGGTATTCAGTTTAGAGCCAAGAGGTGCGCTGATTGACATTGGTGCCAAGACAGCCGCCTACATCCCGATTCAAGAAATGTCCATCAACCGGATCGAAAACCCGGAAGAGGTGCTGCAGTCTTTAGAAATGCGAGAGTTTTTCATCTTGGCCGATGAGAACGAAGATGGTCAGCTCACCCTCTCGATTCGACGCATTGAGTACATGCGCGCTTGGGAGCGGGTTCGACAGCTTCAAGAAGAAGATGCGACGGTTCGTTCTGCCGTTTTTGCCACCAACCGAGGG
>JBAUJD010000122.1:0-5604 GCA_049683515.1 Thermosynechococcaceae cyanobacterium
GTGCTTTAATGCTCTGTCTTTTTTGGGCTGCTGTGGATGTACTTTGGGAGTGCCTTTTGCTGGTTTTGTGCGATCGCCTCTAGCTCAACGTTTCTGTCATTTTGTGGCATTGTCTAACCATGTGCTGCAAGGGACGCTCGAAACACCCGACTGATTGGCCACTTTAAATTATTCCTCGCGCCCCTGAGCAAGGCCGTTAGATCTATCCACGCTGATCATAGTGGCCGCCTATTGCAAATACATAAATATAGTCTCTATCAAACTTGTAGATTATTCGATCTTTTTGAGATAGTCTTCGAGACCAAAACCCAGATAGATTATGCTTTAGAGGTTCAGGTTTTCCGATTCCTGAACTTGGGTCTCCTCTCAGCATCTCTTTAAGGATTTTACAAAGATTTTTATGCATTTTTTTATCTTTTTCTCTTAACTTTTCGTATGCACTCCAGGTATCCCCTTCAAAAACCAAGGATCTCATTTATCTCTCCACTTGTCGGCGAATAGCTCTGTCCATGCATATGTGTTTCCATTGAATCGGAGATTTGCTTCATTAAATTGCTATTTTGAAGGATATACAAGGTTTCTTGCTCTTGCTCCCAATCCTCGGCACTAACAACAATAAAATCCTCTCCATTTCGGCGAGTAACTTTTATAGGACTATGCTGACTAATAACCCTTTCTACGCAATCTTTGAGCGTCTCTCGAAATTTGTTTACGCTAACAGTATCCATTTGAAAAATTCAACCCGTACGGTAACTCCGTACATTGTAGCTATTATTATCTGATCTAACAAGGGCATGCAAGAGGACGCTCGAAATACGCTACTGGTCAGCGCTTTAAAATAATACTCGCGCCCCTGATGGCCGAGCCGTTATGCAGCATGGCAGAGACAGTTGACGCTCGTCACGTGACGCGTTGCGGCTGTCTCTGTGATTAAGACATTTGCAGATCAACGTACCCAAGAGCTACATGCCACAGGAAAGTGCAAACGATTGCCTCCGGAGATCGCTAAGCGTGCATCACGGAAGCTTGAGTATTTAGACTTGGCAATAAGTTTAGAAGACCTCAAGGTTCCGTCGGGGAATCGTCTGCATGCACTGGGGCGTGACCGAGAAGGTCAGCATTCCATCTCAATCAACAATCAGTGGCGGATTTGCTTTCGGTTTGTTGACAGCGATGCTTATGATGTCGAAATCTGTGACTATCATTGAAGTATGGTGCAATAGATGAGCATTCAAAACACAGGTATGAAGCGTAGGCCGACTCATCCAGGGGAGATGCTGCGTGAGGATTTCCTGCCCGATCATGAATTGACTGTCTCGGTCTTAGCGGAAGCCATCGGGGTTTCCCGACAGTCAGTTAATGAACTGCTGCGCGAGCGTAGGGCTGTGAGTCCAGAAATGGCTTTGCGGCTTGCACGCTTTTTCGGAAACTCGCCAGAGTTTTGGCTAAATGCACAACGGGCAGTCGATCTATGGGATACAGCACAGGCGATTGAGAAAGACGTTCGCAAAATTCGACCCATCAGCGTCGCATAACAATCGCCAATTCAAATCTGAAATACCCTGGCGACTCATGAGTGATATGAGAAATATAATGGCTCATGAGTATTTTCGTGTTGAACCAGACATAGTCTGGGATACAGTTCACAATAATTTGCCTGGTTTAATCGAGCCACTGCGAAAACTTTTAGATTTGGGCGATCGCCTCTAGCCAAAAAAAGCTTGCTGGTTCTTCGCTAGTTTTTTATCTACGTCTTTCAGGCTTGGATTTGACTTAGATTTAAGCCCCGGAATCATTTTTTGCGAAGGCGATCGATAAAAAAGTTTATTTCAGGAAGCTTAAGCTGCCAGACGAAGACAAGAAAAACTAACATTCCCGCAGCGCCCCCCGTTAACATCTCGCCCACATGGGTCCAAAAGCCATCGGTGGTGACAATGCGTTCGTAGCCCTGAGAGACCAGCCAAGCGATCGCACCCGTCACCATACTCCCCGCCGCTAGTCCTAAAATGGGTGATCCAATGGCTCGCCACGGCAGTCCGCCAATGCGGCGATCTAGAATTGCCATCAACGCAAACATCGAAAGGATATTGACCCCGACAGTAGACATTGCCAGCCCCTGAGCACCAAAACTTTTGGTAAAGATAAAGCAGAAGAGTGCATTAAAGCCCAAACCCATCATGGTAATAATTAACGGTGTTTGACCATCACCGAGGCCGTAGAAAACGCGCACCAACACATCCCGACCCAGGTAGAAGAACATGCCGACGCCGTACACCAGCAGCAGGGATGCCACTAGGCCAGAGGCACTAGAATCAAAAGCTTTACGTTCGTAGATTAACCGCACCACCGGCAGGGCCAAAGCCGACATCAGTGCACCAACAGGCATCATGCTCATGGCCGTTAACACTAAGCTTTGCCGAATCCGATCTTTTAGATCCGGCCAGCTTTCTGGGGCCGCCAATTTTGCGAAGAGTGGCATGTAGGGCACCAAAATAATATTGGAGAGGACGCCCAAGGGCATCAAAAACAAAAGCTGGGCAAACCGGAGCGCCGAAGGAGTCCCCACCGGGAGTAACGAGGCAAAATAGATACTAATCGAGAGGCTAAAGAACAGCATCCCCGACGAGAGGGTCGCCGGTCCCATTACTTTATAGAGTTCTCGAACCCCTGGCTGATTGAAGTTAAACCGCAGCCGCAACGTCCCCATCCCTGATTTCCAGGCAGCGGGAATTTGAGCAAACCACTGCAAAAAGCCACCGGCCAGCGTGCCCCAAGCCAGGACCACTGGGCCAAACTGATCGGCAAAGAAAACCGCGCCAATAATAACGGTAATGCTAGACAGCAGCGGGCTAATGGAAGGCAGCCAGTATTGATCGGAGGCGTTGAGGGTGCCGAAGCCAATCCCGATTAACCCCGCCAAGACACCCAAGGGGGCCATAATCCGAAACTGATCGACGGCGATGGCATGGACATTGGCAGGGGCACCGGGGGCCACGATGCTAATGATGGGGCCAGCAAAGATGACCATCAACACGGCCAAAATCAGCAGCAGCCCCCCCACCAAGGTATTGATGGTTTCAATGAGCTGGGCGGCTTCTTCTTGAGGGCGCTTGGCTAAAACGCTGATGATGGAGCTATGGAAGGGGCCGTTGATGCCCCCTAGCAAAATGAACAAAAACCCAGGGATCAGATAGGCATAGTTATAGGCATCGACCTCTGCGCCCACGCCAAACTCAGCCGCGATCGCGGTCTCCCTCAGTAACCCTGCAAATTTGCTGATCAGGGTTGCTATAGCAACAATTGTGGCAATACTGGCTAAAGAACGCTGAGGTTTCGAGGGCAAGGCAGTCACCAATGCAACAGAACGTAAAGAATCCTAGCCTATTTAAGCGTCAAAGGAGCATTTAAGGCGATGGTGGAAAGGAGTTTATAGCGCCAACCCCGCTAAAAGCTTGCCGTAACGTTAATGACCCGTCGCCTCTGTGAGTAAATCAATCGACCCCAATCCCGCCCCTCCAGAACTCGATCCCCTCAGCCGCAGTCAGGTCTTGATTGCCATGGGTGTAACAGCGGTACTGCTGCTGGTCGCAGCTAAAGTGTGGCGATACCTTGCCCCAGTTGAGACCATTCCCTTCACCTGGGATCTCACCCAAATGATGCTGGGCATCGGGATCGGTTTTGCCATTACCCTTGCCAGCGCCGTGGTCTATCAGCTCTGGCCGCAATATAAAGAGTCAGCAGACCTATACCTGCAGCTCATTTTGTCGCCTCTGCTGTGGCCCGACCTGATCTGGTTGGGATTACTGCCCGGCTTGAGCGAAGAACTCCTGTTTCGCGGCGTGATGCTCCCGGCCTTTGGTCTGAATATTGTCGGTCTGATCGCTTCTAGTATTTGCTTTGGCGTCTTGCACATGAGCGGTCGTAACCAATGGCCCTACGTGGTCTGGGCTACCGCCGTGGGGCTGCTGTTAGGCTACAGCGCCATAGTCACCGGCAACCTATTGGTGCCAGTGGTGGCCCACATTGTCACTAATCTAATCTCCAGCAGTTCCTGGAAGCTGAAGAACTCCGGGCCGCAGACGATGCAGAGCTAGTCGTTTGTCAATGTTACGATAATGGTCTGTGGCGCTTACACCTATAGAGTTTTCGTCTCTAAATTATGCCGGTCATCAATTTTTTTCAATCCCACGCTGCCGGTATCGGCGCACCAATTGGCTCTCTAGCTGTGCTATGGACCCTGTTTGCCACTTCGGTTCAACTTGCCACTAAACCTCAATTCAAACATCTAGAGTCTAAGTTTGACATTAAGTTCAATGCTCTAGAGTCTAAGTTTGATATTAAGTTCAATGCTCTAGAGTCTAAGTTCGATGCTAAATTCAACGCGCTAGAGACTAGATTTGATGCAAAGTTTGCGGTTGTTGATTCAAGATTAATCAACCTTGAATCAAGCGTGCAGCTCCTTGCTCAAGGGCAAGCTCAGATGCAGGAAGATCTTCGAGATATCAAGTCTGATCTTAAAGCGGCACTGCGGGCCAATGCTTAATTGACCTGTATCGCTATAAAATTTGGCCTAGCGTCAACTGTTCGGCAATGGGCAGGCTATCTTCATCACTAAGGTCGGGTAAATAAATAGCGCGAATGTCTTCTGGCAAGGCATCCTGCAGATGCCGATAGGCATAGCGAAGCTTCGGCTGAATTTGATCAACCTCAAGGTCTTCGCCTTCGGCCTGCAGCATGGCAGCAATGCGCGATTCAGGCCATCGAAACAGTTGTGACAGCACGAGCAAAAGACGAGAGAGGGGCGGCAGCTCCTCTAGCGCTAGGTGTAGATAGCACCAAAAGGGGGGAGAAGCCGCTGCTAACGAATACTGAATCGTTTCAATGGCAGGGAGTTCGTCCTGATTGATGCACAGCGCACTCTTGCTCATGATCCAGGTCTGAAGGAAGAAGTCGTCAGCGTCGTCGGCGTCGTCGTCGTCAATGTGCAGATGCCTGATTTCATAGAAAATATTGCGCCACATCTGAGCGAAGAGATAGTCCACCTGCAGCGTAGTTTTGGCTTTATTCCGTAACAGGGAATAGGTCAGCATCGCATATCGACAAAAGATAGCGACAAAGTAGCGGCCCTGCTCAGGGTGCTCCTGGAAGCCCTGCACTAGGGTGCGATCGCTCTGCTCTAAACAAGCGATGACGAGGGGATGGCCTGCTTCAGAAAACTCGGGTAATTGCATCACTTCAATTTAACTCTAGAGTAGAGAACCTATTGTACAATTGTCTATATGAATATCGTTGCTGACACCAATATATTTCTTGCCGTTGCCCTCAATGAACCAGAGAAAGCTCACTTAATTGAGATTACCGCCGGGTGTCGTATTCATGCACCTGAAATCTTACCCTATGAAATTGGTAATGCGTTGTCTGCAATGGTGAAGCGTCAAAAGATACAGATCGCTGATGTTCAGGAAATCTATGTAATTACCCAAAGAGTTCCAGTGACCTTAACTCAAATCAATATCAAGGAGGCGCTTGAAATCGCAACTCAAGAAAATATTTATGCTTATGACGCCTATTTTTTACAGTGCGCGATCTCTTTATCCTGTGCCC
>JBAUJD010000123.1:0-1903 GCA_049683515.1 Thermosynechococcaceae cyanobacterium
CGCCGGGGGTCTGGTAAGTCTGAAAATATTTCGACAATAGCAAGCTCGGACATAGGGCGTTAAAGGTATAGGGCTGAGGCTGTAGTACCATATCAGGTACACGTTTTAAATGAAATAGCCCTGAATCAAAATGTCTTTTCAGCTTTTAGGGTCATCCTGTGTTGGTCGTCACCTTACGCTTGCATCGAGTTTTAAGCTTTTCACTTCGTAGCCTGTCGCTGACGTTCGTGATCCTGCAGGCGTCCTATGCGGGTGCCCAGCCACCCACCCACAGCCAGCAGGGTATGGTAACCTCAGCCCATCCGCTTGCCAGTCAGGCTGGACTGACGACACTTCAGCAAGGTGGCAATGCCGTAGATGCTGCGGTAGCGACAACGCTAACGATTTCAGTGGTAGAGCCATTCTCTGCCGGGATTGGCGGCGGTGGTTTTTTGGTGTTGCGGCTGGCTAAAAACAATGAAATCAAGGCGCTTGACTTTCGAGAGAAAGCCCCCCTAAAGGCCACTCGAGACTTGTATCTAAATGCCAAAGGGAAAATTAAACCGGGCGCGAGCACCGATGGTCATCTTGCTGTGGCTGTGCCCGGAACGATCGCAGGTTTATACGAGGTTCACCAAAAATATGGAAAACTCCCTTGGGCACAGGTGGTACAGCCTTCTATTGCCTTGGCTGAAGACGGGTTTACGGTGAGCGATCGCCTCTCCCAAGCCATTCAACGCCGTCAGGCCACCTTCAAGCAGAATTCAGCCGCTCGTCAGATTTTTCTGCCCCAAGGGCAAGCCCCAAAAACAGGAGATCGGCTCGTTCAAAAAGACTTGGCTAAAACGCTCAAGACTCTGGTTCGCAATCCTCAGAGTTTTTATACCGGGGCGGTGGCAGATGCGATCGCAACCGATATGACCCAAAACGGCGGTCTCGTGAGCAAAAAGGATCTACAGACCTACAAGCCCACTTGGCGAGAACCCGTCTGTGGCCAGTTCCGGCAAGCCAAGGTGTGCTCCATGCCGCCCCCTTCTTCCGGTGGTGTTCACCTGCTGCAGATGTTGCAAATGGTGGAAAACGAAAACTTTAAAGATCGCTGGCATCATCCTGATATCTTGCACGTGCTGATTGAATCAATGAAGATTGCCTATGCTGACCGTGCCACCTATTTAGGCGATCCTGATTTTGTGTCAGTGCCCACTGCAGAGCTAATTAGCCCTGCCTATGCCCGTCTGCGCCGTCAGGAGATTACGGCTCAAGCTCGCTCCGCAACGGAGGTAAAAGCTGCTGACCCCAAAGTATTGGAGGCAATCCGACAGCGAAAAGAATCTAATGATACGAGTCACTTAACGGTGGTGGATAAAGATCGCAACGCCGTCAGTCTAACCTTCACGATTAACCTTGGCTTTGGCGCGGGTGTCGTTGCAGAGGGGACCGGGATTGTTCTCAATAATGAAATGGATGATTTTGCGGCGGCACCAGGTGTTCCTAACGCCTTTGGATTGGTGGGCGGGGAAGCAAATGCGATCGCACCCGGAAAAATCCCCCTTTCTAGCATGACCCCCACCATCGTTACAGAGAATAATAAACTCCGGTTAGCCACTGGCGCACCGGGCGGCAGCACCATCATTACCACCGTTCTCCAGACCCTGATCAATGTGTTGGTCTATGATCAAGATGCAGCGCAAGCGATGGCATCTCCGAGACTGCATCATCAGTGGCGACCCGAACCGGTGATGGTAGAGCGTTGGGGATTTGATGTTCTAACGCTGCAGAATTTGCAGCAGCGAGGCCATCAGATGATTATGGGTTCGGGTTGGGGCAACGCGAACTTGATTCTCGTTAAGCCCGACGGCAGCTTAGAAGGAGCCGCTGACCCCAGAGGCGACGGGATAGCGTTGGGTTATTAACACACTGGAGT
>JBAUJD010000124.1:0-9737 GCA_049683515.1 Thermosynechococcaceae cyanobacterium
TATCAAACTCTCGATAGACTTGGCGAGAGTCGGCACTCAGGATCGGGCTACCGAGCTTCTGAGCCAGGTGGAGTGCCAACTGAGACTTGCCCGTTGCCGTAGGGCCACAAATCACAATTAACCCCGGTTGACTCATGAGCATTAAAAACAACGGCGATGGATCTGTAACCTAAACTCATAGTTAGAAGCGGCTAGGGCCGCGACCAAGGCTTTTGTGGTAGAATTTAGATGATTTTTTGCATTTTATATGTAAAGCTTGCTTTGAGTTGCTTACAGGAGCATTTCAGTTTATGACCACAAACTCAAACTACAGTGCAGACCAAATTCAGGTTTTAGAGGGGCTAGATCCGGTTCGAAAGCGTCCGGGGATGTATATCGGCAGCACTGGCCCGAAGGGACTGCATCACTTAGTTTATGAGGTGGTTGATAATTCTGTCGATGAAGCGCTGGCTGGACACTGTAAGAACGTCTTTATCGAACTCAATGCAGACGGTAGTGTATCGGTCTCTGATGATGGGCGCGGCATCCCCACAGGGCTGCACCCCAAGACCGGCAAATCGGCCTTAGAAACTGTGATGACGGTCCTTCATGCAGGGGGTAAGTTCGACGGCAGCAGCTATAAGGTGTCTGGCGGCCTGCACGGCGTGGGGATCTCAGTGGTCAATGCCCTCTCCACTTGGGTGGAGGCGAAGGTCTGGCGAGAGAATAAGCTCTACACTCAGCGATTTGAGCGGGGCGTCCCTGTTACCGAGCTGGAGGAAGCAAAAAGCGATCGCAAGCAAACCGGCACCTCCATTAACTTCCTGCCCGATCCGCAAATTTTTACCACCGGGACTGAGTTTGATTACAAAACACTAGCCAGTCGATTTCGAGAGCTGGCCTATCTCAATGCTGGCGTTGAGATGACCTTCACCGATCATCGTCTTGAGCTGCTGGGGCTAGAGGAACCCTATGTCGAGACCTATCGATACGACGGCGGCATCAAAGAATATGTTGAGTATATGAATCGCGATAAAGATCCGATTCATGAAGAGATTGTCTATGTCGAAGGTGAACGTAAAAACGTTCAGGTAGAAGTGGCGCTGCAGTGGTGTCGAGATGCCTACACCGACACGATGCTGGGGTTCGCCAATAATATCCGCACCATCGATGGCGGTCCGCACCTCGAAGGACTCAAGACCGTCCTGACTCGGACCCTGAACACCATTGCCCGTAAGCGCAAAAAGCTAAAAGAAAATGATGCCAACTTTGGGGGCGAACATGTCCGTGAAGGGATGACCGCCGTCATTTCGGTGAAAGTCCCAGATCCTGAATTTGAGGGGCAGACTAAAACCAAGCTGGGCAACACGGAAGTTCGCGGGGTTGTCGATTCTCTGGTGGGTGAAGTGCTTACTGAGTATCTAGAATTTCGGCCCAATGTTGTCGATGCCATTTTAGATAAAGCGCTACAGGCCTTTAGCGCGGCAGAAGCGGCCCGTCGAGCGCGGGAGCTGGTGCGCCGCAAATCAGTGCTGGAGTCTTCGACGCTGCCGGGTAAGCTGGCGGACTGTAGCTCCCGCGACCCCAGCGAATCAGAAATCTACATTGTTGAGGGCGACAGTGCGGGGGGCAGCGCCAAACAGGGACGCGATCGCCGATTTCAGGCCATCCTGCCGCTGCGGGGCAAAATCCTCAACATTGAAAAAACCGACGACGCCAAAATTTACAAAAATAACGAAGTCCAGTCCCTAATTACCGCCCTAGGGCTAGGGATTAAGGGTGACGAGTTTGATGTCTCGCAACTTCGCTACCATCGCGTCATTATTATGACGGATGCAGATGTCGATGGCGCACACATTCGGACGTTGTTGTTGACGTTTTTCTATCGGTATCAGCGTGCTTTGCTAGAGCAGGGCTATATTTATATCGCCTGTCCGCCGCTGTATAAGATTGAGCGGGGTCGATCTCACTACTATTGCTATAGCGATCGCGAACTGCAGGCCCTGATCGCGAATGAATTTCCGGCCAATGCGAATTACACCATTCAGCGCTTTAAGGGCTTAGGTGAAATGATGCCGACGCAGCTTTGGGAAACCACAATGGATCCTGAGACGCGCACCCTGAAGCAAATCAATATTGAAGATGCCGCTGAAGCCGATCGGATCTTTACTATCTTGATGGGCGATCGCGTCTCGCCTCGACGCGAATTCATCGAAACCCACGGCCCACGCCTCAACCTAGCTGAGCTAGATATCTAAAATAATAGGTTCTGTTGACGATGACTTGTGGTGATGGGCTAGCGATTTCTTTCATAGGGTTGATACTGAACTGGCTCTTCTCCGGCAAGGCCAAGAGATGCTCAGGGCATTGATAGAGCGTGGGAGCGTATAGGGAGAACCCCATGATGTCGATCACAAGGCTGTTTACTCACATGTCTCTTCAGCATTGGCGGCCCCTCTACCGACTTGTTCTCCTGTTCTGGGTTTGCTTTGGGCTTCTTCTACCTGTACAGGCATCTGAGCTTTCCGTTTCTGTTCTAGACAATGTTGATCCTTTAGCAACATCGGTCTATCAGTCTCGATCTGCCAGCGCTGATGGGATTGGCAAGGTCTATATGGGGCGTGAGATTTCTCAGGTGATGGGACATCTGGGCGCAGGTTGGCTAGAGCGTCCCAGCAGATCGACGTCAGAGCATCCCCAGCGATTTATCCCAGCATTGGATCTACAGCCCACCGATGTCGTAGCTGATATTGGCGCTGGAACCGGATATATTAGCTTTCGGTTAGCGCCATTCCTCTCAGAGGGGCAAGTGCTAGCCGTAGATGTACAGCCAGAAATGTTGAATATTCTAGAACGCACTAAGCAGCGACGACACATTACTAATGTCGAGACCGTTTTAGGCACTCAGCAAGATCCTGGCCTCAAGGCTGCCAGTATTGACCTCGCTCTAATGGTGGATGCTTATCATGAGTTTGCCTACCCCCGCGAAATGATGGATGCGATAGTTCAGGCTCTTAAGCCTGAAGGCAGGGTGGTTTTAGTGGAGTACAAAGCTGAAAACCCGCTGATTTTCATTAATCGCCACCACAAAATGTCTGTACGCCAGGTCCACAAAGAGATGCAGGCTGTGGGTTTGACATTGCAAGAGAATCAAAAGGTTTTGCCTCAGCAGCATGTCTTAATGTTCAGCAAAGACACGATATCAATGTTGAATGATTCCCCTATAAACGATAGGAATGCTCTACTTGCTAAGCGTTGAAGCCTTGCCATAATCGATGGGTCCACGTCTGAAGCCATGTTCTCACTAGATGCTGTCGGTTCCAGCGTCGAAAGGCTGTCTCGTAGGCTTCTCCATGAGTGTGATAAACATTCCAGGCATTGAGGCTCAATTTCAAGCCCCAGATTAATGCTATATAGGCAGACCACAGCACCGATAGTCCTGTGAGGCTATTGAGCAAGAGAAGCCCTGTATTGACGATCGCATAACGTCCGATCCGCCGTTTCAGCCGACTTTTTCGATATTCATCAAAGGATTGGCGCTGCAAAGAGTAATTCTGCTGCTGTCGCCATAGGGTTTCAGCCTGCTGTAAGCTCTCAGCAGAAATTTCCATTTCGGCAGCAATCTCTAGAAGCTGATCACGAGAGAACTCACCCTCATGGACCTGCTGTGCGATCGCCAAATTCAAAATATCTTGAATATCTTCTTGGCGATAGGAACGAGACATGAGTAATTCTCTATGCAACAACGGTATTGAACGGTGCTATATCCATAGTATAGTATGGCAAATTTAAGCTTCAATCTGGCTCAACCTGATGAGGTAAGATGAACCCACAAACTCCGACCGCCTTCATAAAAGTGTAGATTCTGAATATCAAATCATTATGAAGAATCACACTGCTGGGAAATAGACACCGTTGTTGCCAACGATTTGAGCTAGCCCCAGCCGTAGGTCTTAGATAGCTTCAAATTGACGACATGAAAATATAATGTCAGGAGAGGTTTACTAAGAACAGACTGTATGATGGCTAAGATGCTGACTTCTGCGATGTCTGATTGTTTCGGTAATCCCTACTCTCATAATTTCTAGGCCTAACGCTACAGCCCTCGAACAGGAAGAGCACATCAAACATTACAATGCTTAAGCCCTATGGCCTCCGACTATAACTCTAGCTATCACCTTGAAGAAGAAACGATTGATCTAGGCAAATACTGGCTCATCCTCAAAAGGCGCTGGCTACCGGCCTCAGTTGTGTTTTTAATCGTTGTGTCCGTAGCGACGTTGGCGGCTTTTCTTAAAACACCTATCTTTCAGGCCCAAAGTAAGCTACTGATTAAAAGCTCGGACACTGGCTTGACGGAATTAGATATTGGCGGCATCAGTCCACTTTCGGGACAAAGTAGCCCCCTAGATACTGAAGTGGAGACCATTCTGTCTACCCCCATTCTGCAGTCTGTGATCAGTCGTCTCAAGCTAACCGATGCAGAGGGTGAACCTTTAAAGCTTGAAGATTTTGAAGAGAAACTGAACGTCTCAAAAGCGAGGGCCGGGGACGTGATTCAACTGTCCTATAAGTCGGATGATTCCGAACAAGCTGCCCTAGTGCTCAATACCCTCATGGAGGTTTATCTTGCCGATAATTTGCGTGTGAACCGCTCGGAAGCTGCTTCTGCCAGAGAATACATTGATAGTGAGATCCCAAAATCGAAACAGAAGCTAGAAGCAATTGAAGAACGGCTACGCCGTTTCAAAGAACGTAACGGAGTGGTTTCGATAGAGAAAGAAGCTGAAGTTGCGGTTGAAGCCACGATTAAGTTAGCAGAGAAAATTAACGATGCTCAAGGGAGGGCCCTGGGCGCTCGTACCCAGGCCGATTCACTGCGTCAGCAGCTCGGCCTACAGACACAGCAGTCCATCGACAGCACGAATTTGAGTCAGTCTCCTGGGGTACAGGATGCGCTCAAGCAACTCCAAGAGGTTGAGGCCCAGTTAGCGATTCAACGTACTGAAAAAACGCCTGACCATCCTGATGTCAAAGATTTGCAAGAGAAAGCTGTTGCCCTCAAGCAAACGCTTCAGGGGCGGGTGGGACAAGCGATTGGACGTTCATCACAGGCGTCTGGCAAACTGCAGGTGGGTGAACTGCAGCAGACTGCGACAGGAGAACTCGTCAAACTAGAGTCTGAGCGATTGGCGTCTGAACAGATTGCGGCAGCGCTTGTTAAAGTCCAGAACAATTTTCAAAAGCGGACTCAGGTTATCCCTGGTCTAGAAAAGCAGTTGCGCCAATTGCTGCGAGAAGTGGAGCTATCACAGGAGGTTTATGCCAACCTAGTTAAGAAATGGCAGGAACTCCAGGTTCTTGAAAAGCAAAATCTTGGCAATGCGCGAGTCTTATCACCTGCGCTGATTCCTGACAAGCCGATTGAACCTCGAAAAGCCTTGTACGTGCTGTCGGGTTTGATCTTAGGGAGTTTACTGGCGGTTGGCGTTGCCCTACTCCTGGATGCCCGAGATCGGTCGGTGAAGACGCTAGAGGATATTAAGGCTCTCTTCCCCGATGCCACAGTGCTGGGGGTCATCCCCGCCATTGAGGGGGTTCAGCAGTATCAGATCAAAGAGAAAGGGGGTAGTGTTCCTGCTGATGTGAAGCGCGAACTTTTTGTTCGAGACACTCCCAACAGCCCCCCTAGTGAGGCGGTGAGAATGGTGCAATCGAACCTGCGCTATCTAAGTTCTGATAAGCCCCTCAAGGTCATTGCGCTGACCAGCGGCATTCCTGCTGAAGGGAAATCAACGGTGGCGGCTAATTTGGCACTTGCCATGGCTGAACTCGGCCATAAAGTCTTGTTGATTGATGCAGATCTACGTCGTCCCGTCCAGCATCGCACCTGGGAGCTTTTAAATCGTGTGGGCCTCAGTGATGTCTTGGTGGGAGAAGCTAATATCGACGATGCCATTCAAGAGGCCGAGACGAATTTAGATGTGCTCACCTCCGGCGTTCTGCCGCCCAATCCGTCTGCTTTGATTGATTCAAAACGTATGGTGGACTTGCTTGCAGAATTTTCACAGCGATATAACTACGTGATTATTGATTCACCACCGATTAGCGCCGCTGTGGATACGCTTACCTTGAGTCGGATGGCTGATGGGTTAATGCTGGTGGTTCGTCCCGGCGTTGCAGAAACCGGCAGTGTTGACTTGTGTAAAGAGCTATTGCGTCAGCCGGGACATAACCTCTTAGGTATTGTGGCAAATGCTGTGACCCGTGCCCAGCAGCCTTCCTATAGTTCTTACTACTATTCTTCCTATAGTTCAGAGAATGTAGAGGAACCCTTACCTAAGTCGATCAAAGAGAAGCAGTCCCAGCGCTAGATCTGCTGTCTAAGTGTGACTAGAGAAATGCGACGAAATCTGACTTAGAGCTTCAGATAGAGCTGTTGCGGTAGGATAGCGACGCTGTGGGTCAGGGTGGGTCGCCTTGGCGATCGCCTTACGTAGTTCTGATGAGATTTGAGGGGCAGCAGACCAATCAATATGATCTACTGCCCTAGTGTTTAAGTAAGCCAATGGGTCGTTGCCTGTCAGCAGATAGAGCAGCGCAGTCCCGGCACGGTAGAGGTCTAGCTGAACGTTAAATGGTGCAGGTAAGGATTCACCGAGGTTAGTGGCTTTGAGGTCGCCAAAATTGAGCAGTGCAATGCCTTGGCGATCGCAACAGCGTAAAATATTCTTCGGCGTCAGATTGCGATGAATTAAGGGTGGGGCTAACGCATGGAGATAGGTGAGACTCTCGCAAATAGATAGGAGGGTTGCGATCGCAACTCCAGTTTCAATTGCCCCTACTTGCTGAACCCACGCCTCCAAGGTCTGTCCCAGAATTTGCTCCGTTACTACATAGAGATAGGGAATCTCGACAAAGGTGTCAACCACTTCAGGAACGCTGGGATGATGGACCCCCTTAAGTCGTTCTACAACCTGAATGAATTGGTCTTGGGCTTGGGCGAAGACGACCGGCTCAGGCTGAAACCGTTGCAGTATCAACAGGGGTGCCCCTTTGATTGCCGTCGGTCGAACTAAAAAGGAATCTATCCCCTCCCCAGATTCTAGAGACTTCACCACTTGATACTGTCGAATATGCTCAAGAGTTTGCAAGAGTTCACCGCAGTGACTACAAAAACGAGCACCCGGCTCATTGTACTGATGAGTACAAAACCTCGTTTGAATCGGTGCTAACACCTGAACTGATGGTTGAACTGGCCTAGATATCTCTGGTGGTGATTCTGAAACCTCGCGTATCGGTAGATCTGTCGATGTCGACAGCGGTTCCGAGATTTTAGGAACGGTTATATCCAACGTTGCTGGCCCCAGAGGCGCTTGAATCTCAAACCTCAGCATTGGTCCAGACAGACCAAGCTGAATGGTACTCCCATGGGAGACAACACCCTGCGTCACCAGAGTCCCATTTAAAAGGGTTCCATTGGTGCCATAGCTTTGCAGCATCCAAACACCTTGGGCTGACCCCGGATTGCTAGGGATGAGATCTAAATGGTGACGAGAGACCTGATGGTCATCCAAAACCACATCATTATCAGCCGCTCGCCCCACCTGAATGGTTTTGTGCAGCTCAAACCGCCACTGTGGAGGCTCAGAGACATTACCAAGAAGCGTTAACGTAATCACACGCGCATTCAGTGACGAAAGAGTATGCACCGGCCCCATCTTCAGCCGGAAGGCGGCTGGGGGTGAGCTTTGATGCGAATAGCCAATACAGTGACATTGTCATGACCATTGTATTGATTGGCAAGGTTTACTAATTGACTAACGCCTTGTTGCAATTCGACCTCTTCCCTCAAAAGCGGGACAAGATGAGTCGCGGCATGGGTTTCTAACAAACCATTATCGGTGAGACCATCTGAGCACAGCAGGAGCAACGTATCTTCAGTGATCGTGAACTCATTAATGTCGGGTGACACCTCTCGATCCCGTCGAGGACCAATGGCCTGGGTGAGCTGGTAGGCATCCGGCCTGCGGTAAGCCACCGCCGGATCCACTCCCCGTTGAATCTCCTGTTGGCCGACCTCATGATCAACCGTGAGTTGCTCTAGCCCACGGCTAGACGTTAGAGCATACATCCGGCTATCTCCGACATGGGCAAAATGAACTTGACTATCCTCAATGACGCATAAAACCAAAGTGGTCCCCATCCGGTCTTGATGGGTGCGACCTTGCTTAGATTCGTTGGCGGCATAAATCGCTTGATTGGCGGCTAAGATCGCCGTCTCAAGGCAAGCAGAGTTAACGGTCTCTAAGGAGCCTAGCTGCTCCACAAGGGTCTCAGCCGCTAGCGCACTGGCAACCTCTCCCTTGGCATGCCCCCCCATGCCATCACACAGAATATAGAGTCCTTTAAAAGACGTCACTCGCTGCCTTGGATCGCTTTGATAATCGAGGCGATGCTTAATCACAAAAAAATCTTCATTGTGGTGCCGATCCCGTCCCACATCGGTCTGTCCTACGGCCTCTGCGGTCACAATTTGACGAGGCAAGATGGCTGTTATGTCCTCTGCATTATCGGGGTGCACCTCAGAAAATTCTGGGAGCGTTGGCCCCGACTCTAGCGAAGCAGGTTCTACCTGGGGAGGGATTTGTTCAGGCATTTAGTGTTACAGACTACCGCCGATCTCTCGTAGGTTAGCAGGTTTTACGATCTCGAAACAGCCGGAAGTGCCTTGACTTCCTCTGGTTTAAGATGCCTCCACTCTCCAGGAGCCAACCCCGCCAATGTCAATGAACCGATGGCAGCTCGGATCAGCCGTAACGTGGGGAACCCAATCGCGGCTGTCATCCGGCGCACCTGTCGATTTCGCCCCTCCGTGAGCGTTAGCTCTAACCAGGCTGTGGGTATCGCTTTGCGGACTCGAATGGGGGGCGTGCGCTCAAAGACCTTGGGTTCTGTGGTGAACAGCCTCACCTCTGCAGGGCGAGTAACGTAGTCCCGAATCTTTAGCCCTTGCCGGAGCAGCTCTAAATCGGCGGAATTGGGACGCCCTTCTACCTGGACCCAGTAGGTGCGGGGATGGGAAAATCGAGGATCACTGAGGCGATGTTGAAGCCCGCCGTGGTTTGTTAATAACAGCAGCCCTTCACTATCGCGATCGAGCCGCCCCACTGGGTAGATATCAGGAACAGGAATATAGGTTTTGAGCGTAGCCCGCTGCTGGGAGTCGCTGAACTGACTGAGAACATCATAGGGCTTGTGAAACAGGATATATTGCCGCATCGTTCATGCTGTCTCGCGTGGATCCTGCCAAGGGAAGGAAGGGATAAAGGATAACACTAAATTTCTACGACATTGAACCATTCATCCTCAATTCTGGTTAGGCTTAAACGAGACCATTATTAGCCGGATGCTTTCGGGATGGATTTACTCCGATCTTTACCGCTAGGACTGTATCTTGAACGGCCCACCACTTGGCTGCATCGCCTTGACCCCCGCGTGAAGCTGGTCTGGTTGATGACCTTTTTGCTGACGCCGCTTTTGGCTAACTTTACCTGGCGACTGGCACTAGTGATTATGCTGGTGCTGCTCACCATCAGTGCTGCGATTCCTCTACGAGTTTGGCGGCAGCAGATGGGCTGGTTATCGGTGCTGTGCTTGCTGGTGTTTGCGGTGACTGCGGTAATGCCTGATGGATTGGCGGTTAAGCATCAACCTCGGCTGCCAACAGTGGCGTTTGCTTCGCCTTTATCTATCAC
>JBAUJD010000125.1:0-6050 GCA_049683515.1 Thermosynechococcaceae cyanobacterium
GCAATGCTGTCTCAGGTTTACCCATAGACTCAGATGATCCAACGTCACCAACTGCAGATCCTGGAGGACTCTTTGGTGATCCGCAGCAAGCCGTTGCTGAAATTGAGTATGCAAGTAGCTTTGGATCGGCAGACAAAAATAATTTTGCGGTTCGGCTTCAGTATGCCTATGTGGAAGCCTTTGATAATACTCAGAATGTCCTTGGGGTCAATGCTGAAGCGACCTTTGGCAAGTTTGGTGTTTTTGGGCGTTACGGCATTGCCTTAGACCCTCAACAGGGCGGTGCTGACCTCTTTGCAGGCAATAATAATATTCAAACTTGGATGGCGGGTGTGGGTATTTCTGACCTGCTGATTCCGGGTTCGATGCTGTCCGTTGCGGCGGGGCAGCCTTTTCTTGCGCCGGGTCAGTTTACTCAAACGAATTTTGAGGGCTTTTACCGAATTCCTATTAACGACAATATTAGTATTACCCCTGCTGTCATGGTGATTACCAACCCTCTCAACACCAATGATGATCTTTTGATTCAGGGTGTGGTGCGGACAACGTTTTCATTTTAAGCACGCTTTCAGTTTGCTTCTCACATCAAGCAGAATCCCGGCTCCGTTAAACGCGAACCGGGATTTTCATTAAAGCGTGCTGATGAATCGAGACGGCAGCAAAACTCAAATCAAGGATTACTGAACGACAATTTTGCCGACCATACCCGCGCCACGGTGAGGCTCACAATAGTAGGGATACTCACCTTTAGCGGCATTAGCCGGGAAGCTCACATCAAAACCACCAGACATCTCTAGGGCATTGTGAGAGAGTGCGCTAACATCTCCGGCAGCGTTAGCCGCATCAAAAACAACGTTGTGGGGGGCCGCCGCGCCAACATCGAAGTGGACCGTATCTCCTGGTGTAACGCTCACTTCTGCGGGGCTAAAAGACAGCATACCGCCCTCACCCATCGCAATAGACACAGTACTGGCATGGGCAGGCAGGGCCGAAACCATTACTCCCAAAGCCAAGCACATTGAAAATAGTACCGGGGCAATGCGGTGCGCCAGGGTCTTAAATATGCTCATTTTTGATGCTCCACGACCTTGATTTTTTAAGTACGACAGCCTGTCGTACGACAGTAGGTCAATCATAACGCCTATGGAGCAATGATGCGATCGCAACGGTTTATGAAAAATTTTCTGGTCTGGCAAAGATTGGCGAACAATCCCTTCTTTGCCAAGCGAGCAATGGGGACTGTTGCCGTCACCTCAATGGAGAGCGAGCTTTGATTGAAGACTGTTTTGGTCTAGCTGAGTAAGGCAGGAGTTTTTTATGAAGATTGGCATATCCGACATGGAGCACCCCGCAATAGACGTTTAGTTAAGGCTATGCAGAACGTGGGAGAACTTCTTCTTGATGTTCCAGATGAGAGGTTAGCGATCGCATCTTCTCTGGGTTAGACACCATACTCTCCAGGTTGGGAAGCGCTTGCCAACAGTGGGGACAAAACCAGTAGATGTCGCCATGGCCGATGTGACGAAGGAGATTGTTGGAGCAAATGGGGCAACTATTCATGGGGAGCCTCTATTTATAAAGTGTATCTGTTAAGCATCAATCAATAGCGCTTTTCATAATGGACAATAGCGGTCAAAGTTGAGGATCGTGTGACGGAAGCATACTGACAAGGGCAAATATCCAACCGGTATCGAACACCCGATCCGGCAGACTTAAGGTTAGTGTCATGAATTATTCGCCATGATTGTTGAACCTATCATGCTTGGCATGATCCCTCTGTAAGACCAGGAAGAACAGCGTCAAACAGCTTTCTTTATTGGGGAATGCGCCAATTTCATCAGCATTATTAGACACCCAGACCCCATCAACCATCAAAATCGGGGCACTGTCGGTGATGGCACCGTTGCGCGTCCATGTACGGCTGAGCTTGCACGGTCATTCGATTTCGGCAATCGCTGATGCTAGCTCAAAACAAAAACTTCACTAAAATATCGGTATATCTATGCCGAGGGAAAGGGAATCCAGAGATAGGGGTGTGGTAATCACAACTGAGAAAGGCTTGAGTGAAACACCGCAAACCCTTATTTTTAACTAATCTTGGATTATTGTGCTGAGAGGTCAGCCGCAGGGACTGATCATTCAACATCTCAAAGGGAGTTTTGATGAAGTATCACAATCGACAGATTCAGATCAGAATCTTGGAAAGCATCATTCTCCCCACATTGCTGCTGGGCGGTGTCGCTCAGGCTCAGCAGCCTGCCCCGACTTCGGCCCCGGTCACTCAAGACCAAAAAGCCATTGAGAGCCTCAATCGTAGCACCACGCTTTTTAATATCATGCTGGTGGTGCTAGCGTTGATTGCCGCCGTTGCGATCGCAGGTCTATGGCTACTTCGCCGCTCTGTCCTTCGAGAAGTCACCGATGTCGTGCAGTCTCATCTGACTGAACTCAAAGACCTAAAAGCCCAGCTCGCCCTCGCCAGTGATGCGGTGGATGTTGTCCTACGAGAGTCTGAAGAACTCACCTCTGATCTCGGCCACGACGCCCAAGGCTTCCAGCAAGATCTCAAAGCGAAGCGGGACCAAGTCTCCAAGCAGCTTGCCACCTTTAATAAGTCCCAGCAGCAGCACGTCACTGAGCTAGAGCAAACCCTCGAAACCGCTAGAGACAATATTGCTCAGGTCGAAGCTGCCACCGACAGCACGGCTCAAAGAATTCAAGCTGATCTCAAACAAAAGCAGGATTCTCTATTTAAAGAACTGCAAAACCAAGCCAGTGAATTTGGCCCTCGTTTGTCTGGGTTAGAAGATGCCGCTCAGGGCCGCATTGATGACGTGGTGCAGGCGCTGCAGCAGTCTGAATCTATTTTTACGAGCCAACTCGGTGATTTGACCACCTCGGCTCAGCGCCGCCGCGATGCCGTGCTTCAAGATCTTGAAAAAATGGCGGCAGATTTTAGCCCCCAGCTTTCTGCCTTGCAAAATGAAGTCCAGCTCGAACGAGATGCTGTGCTGGGCTATCTTGCCAACACTAAGGCAGACTACATTCGTCAGCTCACAGAGCAGCAGCAGGATGCTCGAAAACAGTGGGACTTGCTCTGGCAGAATCTCAAGCAAATGGAGGCCGACTTTGGCCCTCAGCTTTCGGGCATTGAGGAGCAGGCCACCCAGAAAGCGCTGCAGGAGAAAGAAATCGTGCTGCAGCGCCTAGAAAAACTAGGCCAGCAAATTGTTACGGAGCTGTCGACGGCCCAAGCCCAAGTCTCAGGGCAAGCCGATCAGACTCTTCAAGATCTGCAGCGGCTAGAAGCTGAGTTTACGGCCAGCATCACCGAGTCTCGCGCCCGCATCGAAACCGAGAAAAACACCACCCTAGAAAATGTAAGGACGCTCCAGCAAGAAAGTGCGGCCCAGCTCACCAACCTAGATGCTGATGTGCAAACCCGCAAAAATCAGACCCTGCTTGATCTCAAGACCCTCACCAATCAGGTCAGTAAGGAACTCACCGGCCTCCAGACTCAAATGCAGTCCAGCCGCGACCAGACTCAGCAGGCGCTGCAGCGGCTTGAATCTGGGGCTGCAACTCAGCTTTCGCAAATTACGGCAGAGGCCAAGCTGCGGAAGGAGCAAATTCTGCAGCAGTTGGCTGAGTTAACCCCCAGCCAGCTCGCCGGTGATGCCCTCAAAGAGGTCACCGCTCAAGTGCAAAAAATATTTGAACCGATTGAGCGACTGCAGGCCAATCACCCTGATCTATTCTTAGATGCTTCTGATTACGTCGCTCAGGCCCAGTCTCAGTTTGACCAAGGGCGCTACGAAGAAGCGCTAACCTTCTTAGAACAAGCCCTTGACCTCCAAAAAGAGAACACTGACCTCTGGTATCAGAAGGCCATCGCGCTTAGTGAACTGAAGCAATTTGAAGATGCGATCGCAGCCCTAGACCAAATTCTCGACCGCCAACCCGACAATGCTGATATTTGGTATCAGCGGGGTTTATTTTTACGAGAACTGCAGCGGGAAGAGAGTGCCCTAGCCGCCTTCAATAAAGTGGTCAAACTACAGCCCGAAAACGATCGCGCCTGGATGAATCGTGGCCTCATGCTAGAGCGCCTCCAGCAGCTCGAAGAAGCGATTGCAGCCTATGACAAGGTGGTGGAACTCCAGGCCGACTCGCGCAGCGCCTGGATGAATCGCGGCTTTGTCCTAGGGATGCTGCAGCGCCACGAAGAAGCCTTTCAATCCTTTGATCAGGTGGTGAAGCTCAACCAAGAAGACGGGATCGCCTGGTTCAATCGCGGTTTAGCCCTTGAAACCCTAGAGCGCTACGAAGAAGCCTTTGAATCCTTTGACCAAGCTGTCAAGCTGAAGCCCGATGGGTACAAAGCCTGGAGCCACCGTGGGCTTGCCTTAGTGAAGTTAGATCGCGATCGCGATGCCCTTGTCAGCCTCAATAAATCTTTAGAGCTTCAGCCCGACTATGCCGAAGCCCATTACGGTAAAGCGATCTGCTATGTCGTTCAGGGTGAGATTGACCGGGGGTTAGAAACGCTAGAGCGGGCCATTGAACTTAACCCTAACCTGCGAGAGCAGGCCGCCGCTGATCCCGATTTCTACAATTTGCGTCGAGATGAATGGTTCCGGGAACTGGTCGCTAGAAATTAGCTTTTTCCTCAATTGTTACCCCTTCTATTGCAATCATTGCATCCGCTCAAACCAATGGTGCAAGAACCCCGCAGCTTTGCGTTGACGTTATCTAAATCAGACCTATGATGATGTAATCGAACCAGTGCTGCAGTGATGCTGAGCGAGTCCACCCCTTTATTGGATTTTCAGGATAGTCGTTGAATATTAAAGCTCTCAGTAACCGCCGCGTCAGTATTGGACTACTCGCAACCCTCGTATTGCTGGGGCCTGTGGTCGCTATCTTCACTTACCTGTTCACCTCTGGGGGTGAACAGGCGAGGCTATCGTCTCAATTTGAGCAAGATGTTGAAAAAAATATCTTCGTGCTAGAGGCCGAGATTGAAGCCAATATTGAAGCGCTGTACTCACTGCGGTCTCTCTACAGTGCATCAGAGACAGTTAGTCCTGAAGAGTTCAGGCAGTTTGCCCAGGCATTACGTCAAAGCCATCCCGCGATTTATACCCTGGAGTGGATTCCCAATATTTCGGCAGGGGGGCGCTTCGGCCATGAAGCCAAGGGTCGGCAACGAGAAGGCTTAGCAACCTACGAGATTACTGAGCGCAATCAAGATGGCGACCTTGTGCGGGCAGAGGAGCGTAAAAATTACTTTCCGGTGTATTTAATTGATCCGTTAGAGGGCAATGAGTCAGCCCTTGGATTTGATGTGGCCTCTCGTCCCAATCGGCGCAAGGCCTTAATTGAAGCCATGGCCTCAGATAAACTGACCGTTACCGATCCCATTACCGTTGGTGAGAAAGCTCCTTCCCAGGCTTTTTTGGCGTTTCTGCCGGTGTATCAGCAGGAAGCCAAAACGTTTCCAGAGCGCTGGAATAATTTAGATGGCTTTGTCTTAGGAATCTTTCGGATTAATGAAATCTTGCAGCAGTCTGTACTGAGTGATCCGCTTAAGCAATCAAACACCATGGCGTTCCGACTGGTGGATCCAGAGGCAGGCCAAGAACCTGTGGAACTCTACCGCTCTCGGCCTAAAATTACTCCTCTCCACCAGCCCAACCTTTCTCGTCGCGTGGTGATCTCGATAGGGTCTCAGAAATGGGAGCTATATATTCACGCAACGCCGGCCTATTTGTCCAAGTACAGTCATCGGCAACCCCTGCTGATAGGGCTAAGTATTTTGTTGATTTGGGAATTACTGGTGGGTGTGATTGCACTGTTGCTAAAACGCTCCATTGATCTTGAAAAAATTGCCCAGATTGATTCCCTAACCGGCGTTGCTAACCGTCGGTCTTTTACTGAAACGATCCAGCGCGAGTGGGAACGGGCCAGACGTACCGATGCGCCCGTGTCGGTGATTATGCTTGATGTTGATTCTTTTAAGGACTACAACGATAGTTATGGTCATCGAG
>JBAUJD010000126.1:0-1596 GCA_049683515.1 Thermosynechococcaceae cyanobacterium
GGATTTAGCTCCTGCAAGGACAAGGTATTGAGGTAAAAGTCGTGATCACCCCATCCAATACCGATAAAGCGACTCTTGGGTGAGATTGAGTTTAAATGCTGCCGCCAATCAAAGGAGGCCGTGCGAACCGGCAGCAGGAAGATAGCGTGAATGATATCTCCACTGACGTAGATCGTTGTTTCGCAGGCGCGATCGCTATTCTTCACACCCGGTTGAGGCAGCAATGCCGCCAGCGTTAGGAGTAAAAGCCCTCCTAGAGTAGCTACAGCTCCATATTTGCTGAGAGTGCAAAGCGCTTGGTTTCTTTTCATATTATTTATCCAGCACTATGGCCCAACGACTCTTAATTTCTTGGATGGCGTCTTGTGATCTCAACTGAGTCAAGCGCGTACTTTCTTGATGGGGTTGAATCGCGTCAGCAAGCCGAACAGCACAACGCGAGTAGAGATGATGCAAATATCGTACTTGGAGAACTGTGCATAATGGTTTAACCCATCATTACCAATCAATGCCATGTTTAAAACAGTCAGCAACATAGAATGGATCATCTGGGCGGTTCTCTTCGGCGTTACCGCTGCCAACATTCTGCGCGCATATCAGTAGCCCCCTGTACCCCAAAAATAGACATGACCAAGGGGCACCTCTGCGGTGAGCCATCGTCATACCGTTGAGAGTTCGAGAACCCAGATCGTGCCTGCTATGCGCCATTCTATGCCCCTGATGAGAGCGCTTTGTATCGTTCTAGCGAGCCTGCCGATGACCGTCTCTGGACAAAATATCACCCCGCCCACTGCGGCAGTGCGCCCCGTGAAACTAGAAAAGCATGGTGATGTTCGCATCGATCCGTATTTCTGGCTGCGCGATCGCAACAACCCAGAGGTCATCAACTACCTCAAAGCAGAGAACGCCTACTACGAGCAGCAAATGGCACCGCTGCAAGCACTTCAGAACACACTGTTTGCAGAAATTAAAGGACGCATTAAGCAAGACGATGCTAAAGTTCCCTATCGCCTCGGCAACGACTTCTACTACAGCCGCTTTGAAGAGGGCCAGCAGTATCCCATCTATGCTCGTAAAAAAGGCTCGTTAGAGGCCGACGAACAAATCCTCCTTAACGTTAATACCCTAGCCGAAGGATATTCGTATTACAGCACCGACCCTTCACCGGCGTCGGTTAGCCCCAACGGTCGCTATCTAGCCTGGGCTGCCGATACTGCAGGCCGCAATTTCTACACCATTCGTGTCTTAGATATGCAGACGGGCAAGATGCTGGCCGATCAAATCTCAAACGTGACGGCAAATCTGGTGTGGGCCAACGATAACAAGACAATCTTTTATACCAAACAAGACCCTGAAACCCTGCGCTGGGACAAGATTTATCGCCATACCCTCGGCACCCCCGCAGCAGACGATGTCTTGGTCTACGAAGAAAAAGATAACACCTTCTATGCCTCCGTGGATAAGACGAAGGATGATGCCTATCTGTTGATTGAAACGGAGCAGACCCTAACCTCAGAAGCCCTCATACTGGATGCCAACCATCCCCACGGAAAATTTAAAGTGTTTGAGAAGCGCGATCGCGGCCATGAATATTAC
>JBAUJD010000127.1:0-5011 GCA_049683515.1 Thermosynechococcaceae cyanobacterium
TCATAAATGTATTGCTTCTGAAAGAGTCAATAATGTGAATACCAAGCAAATAAAGACGCTTCAGGCAATTTTTACCAATCCTGTCCCGACGAATGTTCTCTGGGCTGATGTGGTAAAGCTCTTTAAAGCGCTTAGAGCTACTGTTCAGCAAGGAAGAGGCTCACGAGTAAGAGTTTTACTCAACGGACAACGAGCTGTCTTTCATGAGCCTCACCCGGAGAAAGAGACAGACAAGGGGGCACTCAAGTCAGTGAGAGAGTTCTTGATCAATGCGGAGATTGGTGAGTTGGGAGGACAGGACTGATGCTTAACTACAAAGGTTATATAGGACATCTTGAGGTAGATACTGATGCAGGGATTATTTTTGGCCGGGTGCTTGATATCCGGGATGTGGTGACCTTCAAAGGCAATACGCCTGCGGAGGCCGTTCAGGCATTTCAAGATTCGGTCGATGATTACCTAGAATTCTGTGAAGAATTAGGACAGTCGCCTGACAAACCTTTTTCAGGTAAGCTGCCGTTTAGAACGACGCCTGAGCGGCACCGAATTGTCTATCTAGCAGCTACTAAAGTCGGAAAAAGCATCAATGCTTGGATGGATGAGGTTTTGCTGAAGGCTGCTGAGGATGTTCTTGATACAAAAAAGCAATCAATGTCAGGACATTGATGACCTGCTGTAAGATGCTGAGATTACATGACAAAGATTGAGGGGAAGATGACCCTTGCTTTCTCTAATCTTAAGAGAGGGCTAGAAGTTTGCAGTCAGGGGCACGAGCAAAAATTGAAAACGTTGTACAGCAGTATGTTCCGAGAACCTTTTGCACTGATCGGTTGAATGGCTGTCAGTAAATTTCATCGCAACACTGATCAATTTTGTTAGTCCGCTTCAACCAGATTTTCATGTCGCGCTGTGTACTCAATTTTGACCTTGAACCACCAGTTGCTCCACTGATCTAATCTGATTCCAGTCAATAGTAGCGGTCCAGATTTTTTCCTTTTCTGAGAACTGAACGACACCATCTACTTCCAAATCTTCGCTATATAGCGTTAGCTGTTGCCCATTCTCTAACTCAGTTTGTTGACCTGCTAAATCTTCAATCGTACCAACACAGTTGAGGCGCAAGCGTCCCTGTTCATCGGCATTATGAAAATCAACGAAAACTTTAGAAGAATTCATATATAACTCCTGCTCACGAGGTTGGTTGTGACGGATTAGATATCGTTGGCGTCAAAAGAAGACTAATCTCGTCAGAAATTAGACCTGTTAACGTTGCATGATATGGGCTTCTCCCAGATGTTCTCACCACATCGCCTCCTGCTTCTCGAACCGCCCTAACGGTTGTAACACCCACCTGTCCATGCGGAATCAAAGCGGATAATTCTTGAACAGAAACCCCTTCTTGACATTCTACCGAGATTCCAGTCACGCCGCTCGGATGGGTTCCAAGACCCCGCCGAATGTCCTCTGGGCGATTTCGTCCACCTCGAACCACAAGCGCTTCATCGGGGATTTTTTCCAAAAATTTAATTGACCAAACTCAATGTACGGCTAAACCTTACCAGGAATTTAGAGTATGCCGCTTACAAATCCAAAAGCTCGTATCGCTTCTGAAGCTCTAAAAGCTGCAAACGAGCCTCCCCGGCATTGTCGGCAAGATCGGCAAACTCAACGAACCGAATCAACTCTCGGCGCAAGAGCTGACGATCTATCTCAAAGGTGACGGGATCGCGTTCAGGGGGCACCACCACCATGTCAAACAACGTCGCCCGCTCTTTGCCGGGATAGCGTCTCAGAATTCGGCCCCGACGCTGCACAAACTGACGAGGATTGTTGCTGCTCGCCAAAATTACAGCAGTCTGAGTAGCCGGAATATCAACCCCTTCATCTAAGCAGCGAATCGCCACCAGCCCCTGCAGCTCACCGGAGGCAAACAATTCATGTAACTTGGCTCGCTGTGCCAGCGGTGTTTCAGCAGTGTAGGTATTGATGCGATATCCCAACTCTCTTCCGAGTAGCCTAGCGACGACATCTAGCTGCCGCTGACTGTCTGTTGAATCTTGCCCCACGGTGCCGTCACCGCAGTAAAAGAGGGTATGGCTAGTGTCTAGCCGATCGCACATCAATTCCCGCAGCGCCACTAGCTTATTGGCTGCTGAACCGATTAACCGCGATCGCTCCAGCAACAGCGGCGTCAAACCAGGGTGATCCTCCCCTAGCTCACCCTCTAGCCCGCCCATACCAATCAACTGGCGAATTTTTTTAGCTAGCACTCGATAGCGTTCGGTTTCTGTCTCCGTTAGTGATACCAAGATTGGATGGTAGCGATAGCGGACGAGTGCGCCCTGGGCAATCGCATCCCTCAAAGTAAACTCCGGCTCCAGCACTGGCCCGAAATAACGATAGATTCCTTCGGTTCCTACCTCATCAAAGCAGCGCTCCGGCGTGGCGGAAAGGGCCAACCGATAGGGTACCGAGGCAGGCAGTGACGCCACTGATTTACTAGCTCCAAAGTTATGGGCTTCATCCCCCACCAGTAGCGTTTGCTGCGGGAAATGGGAGAGCTGCGACTGAAACCCCTGCCGCATCAGCGTTGTATTGGTGGTAATCACCGTCAGGAAGGGCTGATGCCCTGCTTGGACCTGATAGAGCGCTGACGATAGCTGGCCCTGCCATTGTTTGAGGGCTTCAAAGGCCAAAATTGGCTTGAGACCAAATTGTTCGCATTCCTTGGCCCATTGGCTGACCAAATGACGGTAGGGACAAATCACGATCAGCGCTTTTAACCCCAGTTGCTCGAAGGCTTGGGTTGCTATTGCAAGTGCCGTAATCGTTTTACCGCTGCCCGTTGCCATCTTCAGTGTCCCCCGTCCCTGGTTAGCGAACCAGTTATAGACGGCCTGCTCCTGGTAAGGCCACAACACTAAACCATCAGGGAAGTGGGGGCTGTATTGGGGGGCTTCCAGAAAGATCTCTGTAGGGGCTTCTATCGGTTCTGGCTCTGGCTTGGTTTTGGGAGGCGGTGGAAGTGCTTTTGGTTCACGGGTTGGGGGTGCGGAAGGACGCAGTTTTAAGAGCGATCGCCGTGCGGCCTCCGGGAAATCCATCACCTCAATATTGGCGGTGCCATTGGCCCACAATCGCTCGAAGTGATCGGCTTTTCGCAGCGCCCGCTGCTCAACTCCAGGCTCCCAGGAGGGGTAAACATCAATACATTCAAAGTTATCGACTAGGGCGCTAGAGCTTTCGTTGGCCGACCCGGTAAAAGCGACAATGTTGTTGTCTGCATCTTTAAAAACACCTAGTTTTTCATGATAGACGCCTCGTTTTTGCAGATCTTTCGGGACCGCCAGCCTAATTTATAAAACACTCTGACTGAGGAGCCAAGCGAGACAGGCGAGGCGATCGCGCACAATCTCTTCAAGGTTATGCTCTAGTTCTTTGACCAGTGATGCTGAGATGATTTCGTCGCGGTTTTTTAAGCCTTTTGCGATCGCATTGGCATCTTCTTCCGATAGACAAGGCGAGGCCACTAAACGCATTTGCCCACCGGTACGAATAAAGGCTGACAGGCCACCGGCTACTGCTGCCATTGAGGTACTAGAGAAAAAGCCCACGGCCCGACAGTAAAGCGAGGCTTGCTCTAGGCAGGGGATGTAGAAATCTTGAACGAGCTGGTTGCGATCGCTCCGATATTCATCTTTGATGGGTAAGGTTCTCAGGCTCAAGTGGACCTCTTTATTCACCTCTACTGTCTACATTCTCCATAATTCTGCCTCTAATCACCATTGATAAAGAAAGTGGGTTGCGGCAGCATGCGTAGAGAAGGAGCCGATGTGCGAAAATGCCTCCTTTCATTGCTGTCTTCAGCAAAAGTGATTAGGTAATGCTTAAATAAATTTCTAATTTGTGGGGTACATGATGATCGCTATGCAAAACTGAGATAGTTTTGGAAGCAATACCGATGATTGATCCAGTGACGATTACAGCGAGTGCCATTACAAAGCTTGCCTTTGAAACGTTTGTCAAAACGGGTGCTGGAGAGGCTGCAAAGAAGGTGGTTGCTGGGACTGCGGATTTGATTAAGGGGTTGCGGGATCGGATTCGAGCGGAGTTTCAAGGGAATGAGCGAGCCACGGCTGCGATCTCGGAGCTGGAGCAGCAAGGCTCGGTAGCAGCGTTGCAGAAGGTGAGCAAATATTTAGATTTAAAAATGAATGAGGAGCCGATGTTTGCTGATGAGGTGAAACAGATTACTCAGCAAATTATTAATATTCAGAATCAGAGTAATGTGACGCTGCAGCAGCAGAATAATAACTATGGTCGCGATCAGAATATTTTTAATCAGCCTCAAGGGGATATTCGTGTGAGCAACAATTAAGGATGGAGCAAAATAATACCAACTTTGGTGGCGATCAGAATATTTTTAATCAGCCTATGCAGGTCATTATTACCACCCCTGCTGAGGCTAAACGCCTTTCCGTCTATGAAAAATTGCTCAAAGATGTTGAACGGGAGATCGATGAACGGTTGACCCAATCACTGCATAAAGCCGTAAACGTCGCCTTAATCAATTTAGGCAAGGAGCTACAGCCTGACCAGGTTAGTTGCCCTTGGAGTATGGAAGTTCGCGTGCAGCAGTGCCCGCCTCAGGCCTTACCTTCAGGAACCACTATTGCAGAAGTCTTTGAGCGGTCCGATGTTAAACACAGGCTCCTGATTTTAGGAGAGGCAGGGTCAGGGAAGACCACAACGATGCTAGAGCTGGCACATCATCTGGCTCAGAAAGCTATGAGAAGAGTCACTGCTTCGGTTCCTGTATTGGTGAGTTTATCGTCTTGGAAAAACCGATCTCAATCAATTTTTGATTGGTTGTTGAAAGAATTGCAGTCAAAATATAATTTACGGCCAGAGCTGGGAGAGCAAGGGTTACTTAACCATCAACCAGGGCTATTTCATTCTAAATAAAGAGGTAAGAGTTTTGAGTCCAAAGCCTGAGTGGCGTTGCGCTTGA
>JBAUJD010000128.1:0-2328 GCA_049683515.1 Thermosynechococcaceae cyanobacterium
AGCAAGGCCATTAAAAAACCACTATTTGATAAGATTCTGCAATTACCTAGTGAAAAAATACTAGAAATGGAGGATTTTGTTGATTTTTTGCTGATGAGAATGTCTGATCAGTCCTTAACCTGTAAAGCCGCAAAATTATCTGAAGCTTCTTTTGCGGCTGTTTGGGATAATCTAGAAGATACGGGCTATGACCAACTTTAAGTTTGGTGATGTTGTGTTAGTCCCTTTTCCGTTTGCTTTCAATAACTGGCATCTTATCAAGTAAACTCCTTAACCCTGAAGAGATTGATTCGATAGTGCTGTCATAGGAGGGATTAGAGTGGTCGAAGTAGAAACACGCCTGCAAGTATCTCAAGCGCAGATTGCTGAATTTTGTCAGCGGTGGGATGTAGTGGAGCTTTGGCTGTTTGGTTCGGCACTGCGGGATGATTTTAGGCCCGAGAGTGATGTGGATTTACTGTTTCGGTTTGCGCCAGGTGTACGTCGAGGGTTGTTGGCTTTGGCGCAGATGCGAGAGGAGCTGAAGGAGCTATTTGACCGTGAAATTGATTTGGTCAGTAGGAATGCGATTGAGAAAAGCCGCAATTGGATTCGGAAGGAAAATATTTTGTCTACGGCACAGGTAATCTATGCGGCAAGATGAAGCTTCATTAGTAGACATTATTCAGGCTGCAAAACGAGTAATAAAATTTTCGGAATCTTTGAATCGAAAGGAGCTAAAGCAGAACGAAGAGAAACAGTCTGCAATTTTGTACCAAATCATGATTATTGGTGAAGCTGTCAAGCGTCTTTCTTCCGACTTCCGTATGCAACATGCTTCGATTCCTTGGAGACAGATGGCGGGAATGCGAGATATTTTGACTCATCAGTATGACGAGGTTGATTTAGATACTATTTGGGAAGTTATTCAGACAGATATTCCGCAGATTATAGAAATAGTTCAGCCCTTACTCTCCGATGTATGAACTCGTTTGAAGAAAATCCTATTTCCCCTTGGAACTTTGCGAGGATTAGATAACTTAGCTTGAACTAGAATTTACTAACCAGATATACCAATCAAAACTGATTCTAGAGAAAGACCATAAGACCCCGTATGGCTTTCCAGCTTTTTGTTCTCTGATATCACGTGGGTTTGGTATAGACAAGCTTCCTTAAACACATAACTATAAAAATTCATTTCTAATTATGGACTTGGTTTCTCTTGGCAAAATTGCAAAAATTGACCGATCACAAGCTTCAAAACATGAATGTCTAGTGCTGCCTTATGTAGGTCTCGAGCATATAGAGAAAAACACAGGGCGATTCTCTAACGAATTCAAAAAAGAGCCAGAGATTTTACTGGCTTCTAAATTTAAATTTTCCCCGTCTCATGTTCTCTATGGAAAGCTACGGCCTTACTTGAATAAAGTTGCTATGCCAGCTTTTGATGGCGTTTGTTCGACTGAAATTTTGCCAATTCTTCCAAACTCAAAATATCTTGACAGAAACTACTTATGGTCGATTTTACTGTCCCCTGAGTTTGTTAAATGGGCAAGTGATAGTGTCTCAGGTGCAAATCTTCCTAGATTGAATCCGACAGAGTTAGCAAAATATCACATATTTCTGCCACCATTGGAAGAGCAGAAGCGGATTGCTCGGATTTTGGAGAAATGCGATCGCATCCGCAGAACCCGCCGCTACACCCAACAACTCAGCGACACCTACCTCCAATCCATCTTCCTAGAAATGTTTGGCGATCCAATCGCGAACTCCAAAATGTGGAGACAGAAAAAACTTAAAGATATTGCTAGTAAATTCTCTGATGGTCCTTTTGGTTCCAATCTTAAAACAGAGCATTATAAAAATGATGGCATTCGTGTTATTCGTCTATCAAATATCGGAGTTGGTGAGCTGCTAAATAGTGATAAAGTTTATATCTCAAAGCAGCATTTTAATGATCTCAGCAAACACGAGTGTCTCCCCGGCGATGTAATTGCAGGAACTCTAGGAGATCCAAATTTGCGTGCTATAATTTTGCCTTTTTCTATTCCTTACGCAATCAATAAAGCTGACTGTGTACAAATACGTGCAAAATCTGGTGAAGCAAATGCAGAATACATTTGCTGGTTACTGAATATGCCGCAAACTCTATGTTTGGCGCAAGGAATGATTCTTGGTCAAACACGCGACAGGATTAGTATGGGACGTCTTAAAGAATTAGAAATTCCAGTACCCTCTTATTTTCTGCAAGAGAAATTTGCAGACGTTCTTCAAAAATACGATCGCATCCGCACCCAGCAACGCGAAGCCACCCGCCAAGCCGAACACCTCTTCCAAACCACCCTCCAC
>JBAUJD010000129.1:0-2547 GCA_049683515.1 Thermosynechococcaceae cyanobacterium
CGGCCAGGGGCAAACCCTGCTGAGATTGGTGCTTCGCTTGGGGCCGCAGGTTTTAGCGATTGAATCGACCATTGACCATCTCATTAACGGTCGTCAGCTCACCATTGAGCCTTTGAATAATCCCATCAATCGCCCTCAATATGTTCAAGGGCAGACAATATTGGCGGATGGCTCTTCTGCGGTGGTGATTGATGTCATCGCGTTGCTCCAAGAGAGTATTAGCGTCGCTGCACCGAGCATCAATCGTGAGAATATTTTGCCTCAAAGGAGGTCTACAGATCTTTTCTCTCCTAATGAGCAAGCCTCTCAGAGCACTGTTCTTATTATTGATGACTCTCGGATGGTGCGAGAGACCTTGAAAATGACGTTGCAGTCAGCAAATTACTCGGTTTTAGAGGCAAAGGATGGGCAAGACGCGGTTAATCTGGCGCAAACAGTAACCGCTCCCATTAATGCTGTAATCTGCGATGTCGCCATGCCCAGGATGAATGGTTTAGATTTTTTGAGATGTTGTCGGCAATATCCGCTATACGCCAATGTTCCGATCATGATGCTGAGTAGCTGCAGCAGTGAGGTGCATCAGCAGATTGCTTTAGATCTAGGTGCAACCGCCTATTTCCAGAAGCCCGATGTCGATCAGCAGTTATTGAGCGCTATTAGAACCTTAAGTCGGCAATAGCGCCTCACGTAACGATACTCAGGCAGGGAGATCGATTAAACGCTGTTCTAAAGTTTGATAAATGCTTTCTGGTATAGGTGCTCTGGGGGCACGACCGAGGCGGTTCTTTTTTTGAGCTAGCTTCAGACAGTCGGCTTGGGGGCAGAGATAAGCTGAGCGGCCCATGCCACTATAAAGCTGCACAGTATGGGTCGGGTGCACTCTAACAATGCGCCAGAATTCTGCCTTGGGGGCAACTTTGCGGCAGCAAATGCAGCAACGATAGTTCGGTTCCATCGCTAAATTGCTCGGTAAATAATCGCACCATCAGGTTCACGATTATCAATACACAGCAGACCATCAACGCTAAGACGATGAATGATGGCTTTAATCTCTTCAGGATCGGCTTCTGTTTCAATAACGCAGTCACTCATGGTCGCTCCGCCCAGATCTCGACACACCTTGAGAACACTGACATCTAATCGCTGAGAGGGTTCACGGGTTATTGGGAGCTGTGGCTGTATTGGGGCTGTGTATTGGTAGCCCTCACCTACATTAACAACGACCTGGGGAGAGGTTGCTTGATAAGGAGAACCGTATAGCGCCCGATATTTAACGTTTTTCTCCTCCACCATGCTGGGAATAAGGAGAATATCTAGCAATTGTCCGATCCCAAAGAACCCAAAGGTGAATAGATATAAGATGCCGCTGATCGGCTTGCCCACGTAGAAGCGCTGTATCCCCCCTAACCCGAAAAAGAACGTACACCAAAGTAGATAAGCTGTACCGTTATTAACCATTCTTTGACCTGATAACCTTCTAGGTGCGATCTCTGAAGCAGTTTACATTTCGCGGGGCTATGCCTACTCGCTAGGCTTTGTTAGTCAATGTTTAGTTGCCATTGAATAGACCGCTTGAGCAATATCTTAGCTAATCTGTATCGAAGCGTGCGGCTCAAGGGCCTCTCTTGGCAAGGACTTCATAAATATCTATATTTATGAAGTCCTTGCCAATCGTATTTCATGCTAGAGAAGTAGACGTTAGTAGAGTGACAGCGGCTGGAATTGCAAAATGGCTAAGTTTTATCCTGAACTGACAGAACAACTACTAGAATTCATTCGTCAGCAGCAGATTTTCTTTGCCGCTTCGGCACCCGAACAGGGACGGGTTAACTTATCTCCCAAGGGGATGGATACGTTTCGCTGTTTGGGACCGCGTGAGGTCGCCTACCTCGATTTAACAGGGAGCGGTAATGAAACCAGCGCCCACCTGGGGCAAAATGGTCGGTTGACGATTATGTTTTGCAGCTTTACCGGACCCCCGTTAATTTTAAGACTCTATGGTCAAGGACGAGTCATTCGTCCCCGTGATGCTGATTGGTCTGATTATCTGCAGCACTTTGAAGCATTGCCCGGTCAGCGACAAATTATTCTACTCGCCATTGAATCGGTGCAAACCTCCTGCGGCTTTGGGGTGCCCCAGTATGAATTTTCTGGACACCGTGATCGGCTTCTGCAGTGGGCCGAACAAAAGGGAGATGCTGGTCTAGAAGAGTATAGAGCCGCTAAAAACCAAACCAGTATCGACGGCCTGTCAACAGGGCTACTCCCACCCCTCAACCCATAGGGCCAACGACGTAGGGAGGTTGCCTCATCGATTGATTCAAAAAGATTACCGCTTATATTCAGATCTCTATCAGACGCATTTATGCTTTCGATGAATGATTCACGAGGGCTTCAAGTACCTGCAATAGATGAGGCGGCAGCGTTCGAATGACTCGCCCTGTTTGGCGATTCACAGGCACGAGCATGACCTGTGCTGTGACGCAGGGCTTCGGCTGGCCCGTTGAATAAATATGCTGTTCCCAGTACATCCTCACTTTCTTAATC
>JBAUJD010000130.1:0-1500 GCA_049683515.1 Thermosynechococcaceae cyanobacterium
GGTGTGTACGCCGACAATGAAACCTGTGCGGTTTCAGCGACGGGCTATGGAGAGCAGTTTCTGCGCACCGTGCTGTCTAAAACGATCGCAGACCTAGTTTATTTTAAGGAGCTAGAGGCTCGGGATGCCGCGCAGGCGGGGATCCAGTATCTCGTCTCAAAGGTGAATGGATTAGGGGGCGTCATTGTTATCGATCACCAGGGCCGCTGTGGCGCAGATCATTCTACCTCTGGCATGATCTATGGCTGGATTGAGCAGGGTGGTTCTACTGAGTATCGCTTAGCTCGGCCCTGAACAAGCGGCTGACGATATCGCTATCCCAACCTCTACCTTGTAGAGCGGGTGATCATTGTTAAATCTTGAAACTCTTGGTTTACTGGGGGCACAATCGGCACACCCGCATTTGAGGTGACGGCCACCGGACGATGGACAGGACCTGCGACCGGTAGTTTAGCAACAGTCGCCATCAGGTCTTCAAACTTACGCAGTGCCAGGAATAATTTATCCTGCCGCAAGGTTTTATCGGTAAAGACACGCAATATTAAGTTGAGATGGACGACAACGCCTGCGACATTGTCTAAGATTGGCTCACGAAATGCAGGTAAAACATCTAGACATCCCAGGGCGATCATCTGCTGGCGTTCTTCTAACGGAATCTGACGCTGCTGACTATTCATGAGCACCAGCGCTAGGGTGGGGTGCTGCTGTTGACACCAGCGACAAAAAGCTTCTAAATCGTCTTTAAATGCAGGTATATCAATGATCAGAGCCTGCGGCAGTGCCTGAGTGGCTGCACGTTGGTCAAGGCTATGTCTGAGGGTGGCGGCAGAGGCTTCCCAGCACACCGTCAAGTTTTGAGACAGCAGCACTTCTTGCCAAATTTTGCCCTGAAGTGCCGACTGATGAACCATCAGGATCTGGGACAGATCCGTGGGCTGCTCCTGAGGCAGAAATAGGCTGTGCTCAAACTGTAAGGACTGATGCCCAAGGCTAATTAGGTCTCCATGCTTCAGGAACACTGGGGTAGAAACCGGATGTTGATTCACGACAGAGCCATTACGACTATTTAAGTCCACCAGAAAAAAATGTCGGTTTTGCAAAACCTCAATTTTGGCGTGATATCGAGAGATGCTGTTGTCTGGGAACGATAGTAGATTAGACGGATGCCGCCCCAAGGTCCATGTGGTCTGACCCAAGAGAGCTTGTCTCTCAAGTCCTGTGGATGAGCGAAACAGTAGTTGAGGTGTTGCAGCAGTCACGTCGGTGCCAAAAAATTATTTTATGGATTTCGACTTAGTATGGTCCAGTGAAGGTGTAAACCAAACTGTAATTAGTCACAGCAACAAGTGAGGCTTATTGAGAAAGACATCATTATTTCATCAGATCGCAGGTTGCGTCTGATTGAGTGGGGGCGAGAGTCCACTTTGAGCCAAACACTCAAACAAATGCTCAACTGGATTTTTGGCCTGTAACCTCATCGTTTCGAGGAAGCTGAACATC
>JBAUJD010000131.1:0-5797 GCA_049683515.1 Thermosynechococcaceae cyanobacterium
CTGCAATACTTGATCGACCCAAGACCCTGCCGTGTTGGCCACTACCGTTTGTTTGCCCGCCGTGATGGTGAAGGCTTCGCCGGTGAGGTTGTCTTTACATGCGATCGCATCAATCCCCTTCGCCCCCCGCTTCAGCCCCGTCACCTGCACGTAGTTGAGGACCGTAGCCCCTGCAGCCTGAGCAGACAGAATATTTTCAAGACATAAGCGCTCTGCATAGACCACCTGCGCGTCATAGTATTGAGCGGCCCCCTTTAGTTCCTTGGGGTTCAACGACCGGAAAAGCTGCCGCACCTGATTTCGTGACAGCATCCGATGGTTGGGTACCGTTTTGTCATAGCTGAGCAAATCATAGAGAATCATCCCCGCCTGAATAATGCGGTAGGGCCGCGCCCCACCCGCGTAGATCGGAATGCTGAGCTGCAGAGGCTGTACCAAATGAGGGGCTGTATGCAGCAATACTTCTCGCTCTCGCAGCGATTCCCGCACAAGATTGAATTCTAAATATTCTAAGTAGCGCAGGCCACCGTGAATCAGACGAGAGGGGCAGCTCGTAGCACCACCACCAAAGTCTCCCTTCTCAATCAAGATGGTTTTGAGTCCTCGCAGAGCCGCATCACGGGCAATGCCAGCCCCGTTGATCCCTCCCCCAATCACAATCAGATCGTAGGATTGATTCTGAATCTCTGAGAAGCTACGCATGGATTATTTTGAATAGAGCGACAATGCTATTGGCAGGATGCTTGAAAATTTTAACGAAGTCTTGATTCGGATGGGCTGAGTCTGTGTCACTTCTGGACTCCCCTCACCCTAGCCCTCTCCCTAGGGGAGAAGGAACAAGAAAAGAATTTCTCCCCTCGCCCTTAGGGAGAGGGGCCGGGGGTGAGGGGCTAGACTTTCTCTGCAAATTATTTCTTCTTTGTCTTCGCAGTTGGAATATTCTTGTACAGGTTAATCAAATGATCGGCCCAGTACTGGACATCATACTGAGTCACCGTCTTATACATCTTCGCCATCCGCTTCTTCTGCTCTTTCTCAGGCATCACCAGCGCCTGATCAATGGATTCATCCATGCGGTCTAGAGAATAAGGATTGGTCAGAATCGCTTCCGGCATCTCCACTGCTGCACCTACAAACTCTGAGAGGATCAGGACGCCTGCTTCACCTTTATGAGCGACGACATATTCTTTCGCCACTAGATTGAGGCCATCCCGGAGCGGCGTCGTCCAGCAAATATCAGCCAGTCGGTAGTAACACAGCAAGTCTCGGAAGGGCACCGGCTCGGTAAACAGTAAAATCGGAGTCCAGTCGAGCCGTGCAAAGCGACCGTTAATCTTACCCACCAACTGTTCAATCTGGCCCTGGGTCACTTTATAGACCTTCATCCCTGCAGCGGCTTTCACGCAGGTCACTACGAGCTGCACCTTGCCATGTTGTTCGGGCTGACGTTCTAGCAGCCGTTCGTAGGCTTCTAACAGCTCTCGATTCCCTTTCACATAGTCCACCCGTCCGGCGGCGATGATCAGCTTGCGGCCCTGTAGTTCTTCGCGCATTTCTTCATAACGCGCTTGGGCTTCCGGCTGATCTAACAATGAGTGGATGTGTTTCGGATTGGTGCCGACGGGGCAAGGGTCCACCTGAACCAGTCTGCCTTTGTATTTTATCTTGCTGATCACCTCTGGCTCTGCCAGCGCAATCCCTACGGGGGTCAGATTCTCAGCAGCAGGAACAGTTTCTACCACTTCAATTTCAAAGAGGCTGCGGGCGACGTTGACAAAGTTCTCTGAGTAGCGGGGGATATGGAAGCCCACTACGTCACAGCAGAGCAGACTGCCAATAATCTCTTCTCGCCAAGGCAGAATATTGAAGATATCCACCGATGGGAAGGGGGTGTGATGGAAGAAGGCAATGCGGGCGTTCGGCTTAAGCTCTCGGATGTATTGAGGAGCCATCCACAGGTTATAATCATGGACCCAAATGAGGGCATCATCGGCGGCTTCTCGGCAGGCGGCTTCTGCAAATAGACGGTTGACGGTCTTGAAATTTTCCCAGTCAGAGGTGGCGTAGGTGAAGTGGCCGGGGAAGGAGTGCAAAATCGGCCAAAAGGCTTCTTTTGAGGTGATGTGATAGAACTGCTTCACCTGTTCGGCGGTGAGGGGAACCCGGCAAACGGAGTAGTTACCTTCACCCTCGACGGTGACCTTCTCTTCAAATTTTTTCTTTTGCTTGGCGTTGATTTGTTTCCAGGCAACCCAAGTGCCCTGTTCAACTCCTGCAAAGAAGCTTTTGAGAGTGGGCAGAATGCCGTTGGGGCTTTTCTGAGGGCGGTAGTATGTTTTCCCGTTTTCGATCACCTCGTCGTAGGGTTCGCGGTGATAAAGAATAACAAGGGAAGATTTCATGACACGATTTCCTGATGATTTTCAGAGTCCTTGAGGCCATTTTGACGCTTGTCAATCGGCATAAATTCCTCAAGCCTGCTTACGCCACACAACAATCCCATGCTCGTATGCCGACAGTATGGGAGCTAAGATTTATGGCTCTTTACGCAGATTAACATAGGTTCGTTCTGCCATTTTCTTCGTCAGTAATGTCATAATCGACGTTGCGATCGCAACCCCTCGTTCTGAACTCCTTAAGTAATGGCAAATTCTTCATCAAAGCTAACGCTCGTTAAAGATGAAACGTTAGCGCTACTGGACTGGGCTTTAGAAATTACGAATTCAGATGCCCTTAGCTTTCGTAAGGGGCAGCAGCTTGCAACGCGCTTGGGTGCCCATTACCGCCCCGATGGCCTTACTGAAATTGGCTTCTGGACGCCGGAATTGGCGGGTGAAATCATGCTCTCTGAGCGCGACATTTATTTAGAGGTGTTTTCGCCCCTAGATCCCATTGACTTCCGAGCCGCTGAACAGCAGGTGGCAATGAGATGCGATCGCCTCCCCCTCGTGCAGCAGGGCGAATATGTCTGGGGCGTGGTGGCGGGTCTACAGCCCGGTCGTCGAGATCAAGCCGGTTCATTCTATTGGCTACGCTACCGCGATGCCCAGCTCTATATTCATACGGTGCGCGATCCGCTGGCCTACTCGTTGCCCTACGGCGTGTTTGCCCCTGCTGAACTCTATGACATGAATGCCCTGCACCAAAAGCGGGCTGATTTAAAGTATTTCAAACAAACAGGTGTTCCAGCCGATCCCTCCGTGGGCTTACTGTCCTCTGATCTAGACCCAGACATCACGATTCCCCGGATGCCAGCGCCGAGCTGTATCTTGCAGCTACACGCCAAAACCGCTAGCCCCGAAGGCACCATTGAAGGGCTAAACCAGATTTACAAACGCATCGCCACCAAGCTCAAAACCGACAAAGCCCTCACCCTGGCAGAGCAGAACTACATTGGCTATGATGCCCTTCAGCTTTTGCCCATTGAGCCATCCATTGAATATCGCTACGAAGGTAATAACACCATTCATGAATTCTTTGCCCTTTCTGAAGTCAAAGCGAACTCCAAAGTTTGGGTCATTTTAAGAAAACCGAACACCCAGAATTGGGGCTACGACATTCCCATTACCGGCTCTGGCGCAGTGAATCCATCGACACTTGGGAGCCTGCGACCGGATGAGCTAGTTGATCTATCGGTGACGCTGCATACGTTCCCTAGCGGTCCGATTCAGCTTATTTTCGATCTTGTCTATGGTCATGCCGATAATCAGTGCGAAGAGCTGATCAATCGTCAGTACCTCAAAGGCCCGAATATGTATGGGCAAGATCTCAACCATCAGCTTCCGCCTGTACGCGCGATTTTGCTTGAAACTCAGCGACGCAAAATTAATCTTGGGGCAGATGGCATTCGCGTCGATGGCGGTCAAGACTTCAAGTTCTTTAACCCCCTATCGGGTGTGGTTGAATACGACGACACGTACCTGCTGGCCATGGGCGATATTATCCAGGAGGTTGGTGGTTATCAGCGGCTCATGTTTACGATCTACGAAGACGGTCGCCCTTGGCCCCAAGAAGGCTGGGAAGAAGCCTCAACTTACCTCGATTTAGTTAAACTCAAGCCTGAGTCGTTCCAGTGGGGACCGCTCATTTTCGCCCATAATACCCCCGCATTAGAAGGGTTTTGGGATCAAAAATGGTCGCGGGTCTGTGAGGTGATGTTCCAGGGCGAAAGCTGGATCACCGGATGTGCTAACCATGATACGGTGCGGCGGGGTAACCAGGTCGATCCAGCCGGTCCTATCAACTGGAATTTAGGGTCCACGCTGGTGGAGGTTTTAAACAACGCCTACGATAACCCCGCCATTACGATGTGGGTATTAGGTTTCAGTCCAGGGTTGCCGATGGAGTTCCTCAACGCTCATTTTCATGGTGGATGGGGCTTTTTTCGCAATACTGACGAGCGATACGCGGTAAAGGTAGCCTCGGAAGAGGCAGGCTTTCTTGATTGGCAGGTGGATGACGATCTTTACGGGAAGCCCCATTTCTTTAAATCGCTCAAAGACCTTGGATTCTCTGAATTAGGTCCACTGCGAGGCTTCACACGGGCACTTCAGATTGCCATGAGTCAGACTCATTACGACCTCGATACTATTGCTGAAGTGTGTCAGCGATGTTTAGGGGGAGGTTCAGAAGAATGTGATTTGGAGGCTATTAAAGACTTAAAACATCCCACTGCACCGAGCTTTCTGGAAGACTTAGATGTGCCGAAGTTGCAGCAGTTTGCGAAAGCATTTATGAAAGATATTCATGAGTTTGCCAACGTTGGTCATTGGCACTCTAATCTTCAAGCTGAACAGGTCGCGTTTAATTTAGCGCTGCGCCAGTTTCGGTTAGAACATCCTTGGCTGATCAAGAATCTATCGGGAACAGATCGGTTTAACCATATTAGTGGTGAAGATCACACGCTGTTTTATGGTCTGCGAACACAGTCGACTGAAGAAACCGATGAGTCTGAGCCTCAGCAGTTGGCGATGATTACTCACATGGGCGGAGAACCTGCCATTGCAACACTGGGGGACTGGCTACAGCTAGATTTAGAAGAATGGCAGATCGTTTTCAAAACACCGGGTCTAGAGGTTGGTGATTCTGCAAAAGATCTACAGACCTTTGAACTGAAGGACAGTCAAGGTTTGTTGCTCACTCGAACTATTGAGTAACTGCTAGGTGCAGGAATTTATGCGCTTCTAACGCCGATGTTGAGCGGCGACTGAAGCAAACTTAAACGATGCGAGAAAGCTCTATGAACCCGCTGTAACAGGCGTGTTAGACTATGTATTGGCGACTACAGGAATGATACAAACTCTTCAACACTCAACTCAATATCTCGAATTATTGCTCTTAGCGTTTCTTTCGCGATCTCTGAGTGGTTTGGAACAACAACTCGGGCAGACGGTTCATCTCTTCGCATGATAATGTGACTGCTTTCTTGCCGCTTTTGATAGAAACCAATTTTTTCTAGAACTTTGATACACTCTTATATGAATTTATTTTCAAGCTGTATTTTGCTCGAATTCGGACTCCAGTTTCTCGTGATGCTATCCCTGGTGATATTCCCAGACAGTTCTTCTCAAGTTGCTGATTTTAGGTTGGCGATCGCGCAATGAGTTTCTCAGCCATGATGATGAGTTGAAAGAGACAGAATGCCATCAGGGCTTGGTTCGCGCAACAGCGAACAATACTCCATGCGGCTGACTTCGCTATTTCTCAGCAAAAATTCAGATAGCACTTGACTCAAACGCATACTCTAAAGACAAAGAGAGCAAGACTGTTACGCGATGCCCATTGATCAGGACAACCT
>JBAUJD010000132.1:0-8746 GCA_049683515.1 Thermosynechococcaceae cyanobacterium
CTTCATGAAAGACTGCACCAGCAGGGGCATAATTGCCAGAATCAACAAAAAGCGAACCGCCCCCTGGGTGCGTGTCCGAGAGACTCTGAAGTCTTTAAGAATATCCTCCTCAGTATTGGGATCTGAATCGAGTTCTTTGCGAAAGCGATTCGCCGTTCTCAGAATAGAACGAGGGATAAAGCTGCTGCTATCGAGCTTGGATGGGTCGGCAGAGATATCATCTGACGTAAATTCCCCCTCATAGAGCGAGTTCTGCACCGAGACCAGGACCGGAACAGATTCCGGTTTTGCTTTGGAGCCATTAGACTTTCTCGTCTTCCCATCCACAGCATTGGGGTCGATGAGACTGCTTTTGGGACGTTGGGCTGGGGCGTTGGACTGGGGCTTTGACCTCGGAGGCCGAGTCGCACTGTAGTTAATGAAAACGGAATCGATAAAGGCCAGCTTATCGAGGAGTGACTGGCGCTCAACAGAACTGGCAATGGTTTCGACGGTGACCGTATCAGCGTCAACATCAATATCCTCGCCCCCGCTGCGTTCCACCACCCGCTCGACCAGGGTAGGGGGTTCGGCCTTACCAGGGAACAGATCAACGAAGGCAGCCCCCACCTTGTACTCATTGAGTCGTACTCGAATCGTTCTTAAACTTTTGTCTCGTTCAGTCTGGAAATAAGTTGACACCGCCCCTTTATAAGGGCTGCTAAATCCAATGGGCTGACCGTCAAAATGCTCGTCTTCAATGGCTTTAATGGCCTTTGCCGCTTGATAAGCTTCCTCCAGCGCCCGCTCAGGTGTCCCTTGGTACCATCGCTCAAGGTTCAATATGGATTTTCTTAGGGTAGAAATAAGGGGAGAACGCATAGGAAAACGATTGTCCAGATTATCTATCTTACTGCCCCTATTGGCTTAGGGCATGAATGCCCCAGCATCATCCTGTTCTGTCAAGACTTGTTTGGTGTGTTGAGAACCTTCAAACAATACCTCTATAGCTATCCTCTACGAATCGAGCCAGGGTTGACAGACTTCATTGATAATTTGAGTATGATGGATTTTAGCAAACGGAATTGAATCCGGTGAACGTTTCTCCTCTTTGGATCTCCGGTCCGGTCCGTAGCGGCAAAACAACGGCCTTAGTGAACTATGTATCTGAGACGGTTGTCTCGACAGAGCCAAGCCTACTGGTCTTTGCCGTCAATGGAGACAACCGACAGCGGTTGATGCGGCAGCTTCATGCTAGCCCGACCGTAAAATCGACCACGCCGCTGGGCTTTTTTGAAGATGAGGTGTTGCTATTCTGGCCCCTGATTACAGAGGCGCTAGCGCTCAAGGCCCACTTCCCGGTGCGGCTCAGGCCAGAGACTGAGCAGGAACTTGCGGCGCAATTTTGGGATGCAACCCTTTGGAATTCGTTAAGCCAGTTTGAGAATCTTGGCCCCGATCTCTGGATCAGACGGGCCTTAGATTTAATGCAGCTTGCGGCCTTTAGCGGTATCCCCTTAGAAGAAGCTCCTACTCGGCTCCAGGCCGGTTTTGTCTATGACAAACCCAATACTTGGGATTTGCTGGGGCAGCGTTTGGTGGATTGGCGGGATTGGTGCTTAAGCCAAGGCTTACTAACCTATGGAATCGTGACAGAGCTATTTTGGCGCTATCTGCTCCCGAATTCGACCTATCAAGGTCATCTATTAGAGCGCTTTGACGGTGTTATGGCCGATGATGTCGATAGTTATCCGGCCATAACCCGAACCCTCTTTGACGTCTGGCTTGATGCAGCGCGTCCAGCGGGGTTTACCTATAACCCCCAGGGGGCGATTCGACTGGGGCTGGGGGCTGATCCGGCGGTGTTAGTTGAGATTTGCGATCGCTGTCAAATTTGCACCCTGACCGGTCAGGTAAATCTCTCATTAGGTAGCACCTTGGCCCCTAGGGTGATTGACTTTCTCAATCATGCCGCTACTGAACTGCCCGAGCAGATTGTCTCTCTACAGACCAGCTCCAGAGCGCAGCTCTTGCGGCAGACCGCTGAGACTATTATTGCAGCCGTGCAGTCGGGGGTGATTCAGCCCCAAGACATTGCCGTGATTGGCCCTGGGTTAGATACCATTGCGCGGTATACCCTCCGAGAGATTCTATCTCGCCAAGGCATCAACGTTGAATCACTCCAGGATCAGCGTCCCCTGAACTCTACGGCGATGGTGAGAGCCTTACTAACCTTGCTGACGCTCATCTATCCCGGCCTAGGGCGTCAGGTTGATCAAGAACAGATTGCAGAAATGCTTGTGGTTTTAACCACTCAAGGCACTGGGACAGAGAGCGAAATCTATATTGACCCGGTGCGAGCGGGTTTACTGGCAGACTACTGTTTTGTCCCCCACCCTGACCAGCCCCGCCTATTGCCCATTGAGCAATTCCCGCGTTGGGATCGGCTTGGCTATCGGGCCACCGCAGCCTATCGCAAGATTCTTGATTGGCTGGATCAACAAAGTCCATCCGCCGCTGCTCGGCAGCCCTATCTAACCTTGAGTCCTGTCTTTGTCTTAGACCGAGCCATTCAGCATTTCTTCTCAGCTCAGGTGCTCAGCTATGATCAGTTGTCAGTCCTCAGAGAACTGATCGAAACAGCCCAACACTACTGGGATATCGATACTCGACTTCGCCAAACCCAGACGCGCACCGAACCCCTATCAGAATCGGTGGGACAGTTTATTCAGCTCCTTCGGCAGGGCACTATCACCGCAAATCCCTATCCGGCTCAGCACCAAGCTCAAGCCGTCATGCTTTCAACCACGTTTCAATATCGAATGGCGCGCCAAGTCCACCGGTGGCATTTCTGGCTGGATGCCGGTTCAGCCCTTTGGCATGGTGGCGGGGCCGTTGTGCTGTGGGGTGCGCCCATTTTCCTAAGGCATTGGTCCGGTGACCCGCTTACCGTCGAAGACGAGCTACTTCAGGACCAAGAACAATTAGAACGACTCATGGAAGATCTGCTGGGGCGAGTTACGGAGAAGGTGTATTTATGCTACAGCGAACTATCGGTAAGCGGCCAAGAGCAGGTCGGGCCGCTCTTGCCCCTCGTGGATGCCGCTGTCTTGTGACGAGAATTAATAGCCGTCATATGCGATCGCAACGAACCACACGTCACCTGTTTGAGGAAATACAAGAGGGACGTCATATCGTATAATCTGTGACAACTCAGTGAGAGGGTTAAGGTAACACCGTTGTTGGGAGCTAGGGCTGTTGTTTTGCTCGGCTATCTGAGCATTTGGGGGTTCTCATTCACCTACACTTAAAGACTTGGCATATGGTTGCCGCCTAGGGGATGACGGGGTGAAATTTTCAAGCTGAACCAACCTGCTGGGTAGGGTTATATGTATTTGAAACAACCTTAGAATTAAGCTGTATAGATAGAGTACCCACCGCTCATGGTTAGTGTTTTGAGTGATGTTTTTCAGCAGTTGCGGAACCGTCATTTTTTATTGATTGATCTGGTTGGCTTTGCCTTCATCCCTCTTTTGGCACTGACTCTGCGTCTAGATGGTTCAGGTTTGCCTGAGCGTTATCAATCGGGTCTGATTACGATTACGCTTGTTTTTATTCTTCTTAAACTCGCTATTTACTTGCCATTTGGCCTTTATCAGATGTTTTGGCGTTACGCCAGCATTGATGAACTCAGTAAGATAACGACGCTCACGATTGCAGTGACGATTACTCAGACTCTTGTCTTTTCAGGTTTGCAGTCCTTCAATCTCATTGCTTTACCCCGTTCTTTACCCTATATCGATGGTTTATTAACGCTGCTCTTTGTCGGTGGCATCCGGTTTAGCTTTCGAGTGATCGATCGCTTCAATCGCCGCCGCCGTGCCCCTAGAGAACGGCAAGGCATTGAACTCCGTGCGCTGATTATTGGGGCGGGTCAAGCAGGCGTTGCTCTCGTTCGAGATTTAGAAGCTAACTTTGATGTTAACTGGGTGCCTGTCGCCTTTATCGATGATGATCCAAAGAAGATTGGTCATAAAATTCAAGGGTTGACGGTGGCTGGGAACCGCTGCCAGATTCCTGAAGTAATCGATCGACTCAAAATTAAGGTCGCTATTATTGCTATACCCTCTGCCAATGGGCTAATTCTGCGAGACCTAGTGTCCATCTGTCACACTGCCAGGGTCGAGACCCAAACCCTGCCCCCGATTCAAGATATTTTGAGTGGCCCCGGTGGTCTACAAAAAAGCCTGAGAGAGGTGCAAATTGAAGATTTGCTCAGGCGAGAACCGATTCAAACTGATATTCAGCGCGTTCGGCAGCTTTTAGAAGGGAAGCGCGTTCTACTCACGGGTGCAGGGGGGTCTATTGGTAGCGAGTTGTGTCGGCAGGTCTATGATCTAAACCCCAAAGAGATGATTCTGTTAGGGCACGGTGAGAACTCTGTCTTTAATATTCAGCAAGAACTCCACAAAATAAGCATTGATCGCGCAGATCGTCTCACCGGTCAGTCGTCATTAGTGGATAGCCCATTGTTGACTCCCGTCATCGCCGATCTTCGACATCCAGCTCGGCTCCGGTATATTTTTGAGCAGCTTCAGCCTGAGGTGATTTTCCATGCTGCAGCCCATAAACATGTGCCTTTAATGGAGGATAACCCCCCTGAGGCCATTACCAACAATGTTTTAGGTACGAAAGCCCTTCTTGATCTTGCCATAGAGTTTGACGTTGATAACTTCGTCATGATTTCTACCGACAAGGCGGTCAATCCGACCAACGTGATGGGGGCCAGTAAGCGAGTGGCAGAGATGCTGGTTTTGCAGGCGGCAAAAAAGACGAAGAGACCTTTTGTGGTGGTCCGCTTTGGGAATGTCTTGGGCAGTCGAGGCAGTGTCATTCCCACGTTTAAACGCCAAATTTCCCAAGGTGGACCGGTTACCGTTACGCATCCAGAAATGTGTCGTTACTTTATGACGATTCCCGAAGCGGTGCAGTTGGTTCTGCAGGCGGCGGTGCTGAGTTTGGGTGGAGAGGTTTTGATGCTCAATATGGGCGATCCGGTCAAAATTGTTGATTTAGCAAACGATCTCATTTCTCTATCTGGGTACGAAGTGGGGGAGGATATCAAAATCTGCTTTACAGGACTCAGGCCCGGTGAGAAGATCTGTGAGGAGCTTTTTCTGCCGGATGAGGTGTACCAAGAGACCGAGCATGAGAAGGTGCTGGTGGTCAAAAATGCCAGCCATAATGTCTCACCGAAGCTATCACAGGTTGTGGCTGATTTAGCTCAAGCTGCAGCCGTCAATGATTCAGTCCAGATCCGGCTCTTGTTAAGTCAACTTGTGGTGGGGTACAGGCAGCCACAAGTTGACGCTTCATTTCGAGTGCAGACCTCCGCTACGACTCAGTAGCCGTCAAGCCTGCTGTTTAGGTTGAAGCGTTTTCAGACGGTACTGTGTCACCGCATCGTTGCTCACTAACCTTTGATAGTTTTGCTCTAACTGAGGCTCTAGAGCTGTTTTAACCTCAGCAAATCGTCCCAACAACACCTGCTCTGGTTGATACCGTTTGAAGATCTCTTCAACCTCGGCAATGGTTAGATTCCCGGCTGTTAATCGCTTAGATGAAAAGACCGCGATTTCGGGGGGTACGGGCAGATCTGCATAGAAGCTATACATCAATACATCTGTGAAGAGCCAGCGCGTTTGCTCCTTATACTCAAGCAACTGTGGCAGAGCTTCAAAATACTGTGCTGATTTCCAGGAGGCATAGCGACCTTCTCCGAGCAGGACCATCGATTTAATAGGGATGCCAATTGCACCGAACCAGAGACAAAAGATTGCCACGCCGGAAATGGTTGCCCACCGCAGATTAAGCCACCGTTCCTTTGTTTTGGGCTGCCGTCGTTTGATGGCCTCGTGGATGCCCACAGCAGCCAGCCAAGTCAAGGGAATCGACAGCAGCAGGTAGTAATGAAAATGGAGGGGGCGATGCCAAAGCAGCACCAGGAAGGCTGCGAGCAGCCAAAGCATGGGGAACGAAACAGCAGGGTCCAAAAAGATAGAAGGCATTGGGGCTGCTGTAGTAGATATAGGGGCTGAGGCTCTCCGTCGTAGACTCCATAGACCGAAGAACGCCAAGAACCAATAATCAGGATCGTTGATAAAAAACTGTAAGAGTTTGCCAAGGCCATAGTTCCAGCCTGCTGCGTCACGGAGTGTGTTGTTGAAGTGCGCGGCAATGGTTTGATCGGTACTCTCTGCCGGCAGGATGCGGATCATCAACAGCGTTGCGATCGCAAAAGCACCCAGCCATATCCCAAATTGACCCCAAGGAAGTCGTGCGCTGAATACACGAACTTGTTGGAGGGGTGAGGCTGAGGACACGCCAGATCCTTGAGAATGACGGTTCCGTCGAAGTGTCTGCAACCCTAAATACCCCAGCAAGACCGGAATCAAGAACAGGGTGAAGGCTTTGAGCTGAACAGAAAGGGTAAAACAGCATCCAGACGCAATCAGCCAGGGCCAGCGGTAATTTTTGTGAGATCGCAACAGACAATAGCTCGACAGCATTGTCATCGACAGGGACGGTATTCCCATCATGACGGCGGTACTCATTGTCACAAAATAGGGGGAGATAATCAGGCCGATCCCCCCCACCAAGGCTGGAACAAAACCATTGGTGAGCCAAAGACTCTGCACAAAGGCCCAGAGCAGCAGCGTGCCAAAGCTCAACGTCAACAGTCGGGCGATCAAAATTGAATGTCCAAACAGATGGAGCCACCCCGCCCAGAGAACCGTCGGTAGGGGCGGCTGGTCATTCCAGATCTGGTCGTAGAGCTTAAAGCCACGGGTGTACAGATCGACCTTAGCCAGTTCGAGTCCTTCATCCGAACTAAACTGAAAGGCATCAGCAATGGGAATAAAGCACCAGGCCACCCCGATAAATAAAAGCGGAATGCCGACATTGAGAAGCAAAAATTGCTGACGAGTATTCATGATCGGTATAGACTAGAGCGCCGGGGTTGGTTCATCCATTGAATGGAGCGCCGGTAACAGATACAATACCGCTTCAGTCATCCATGATGGCAGCGGCGAGATGAATCAAGCTGGAGGACGCAATTGAAGGCTTTGAAACGCGACCATAAGGGCCAGAGTGCCGTTTGTCGGGTCATTCGGAAAACCGATGGCGTTTAGCGTTCGTCTTGAAGCTCGCTCAAGGCTATGGTTTTGGGCGGCGTTATGTATCCCTCTTTACTTCAGTGTGGTGTCCGTGGGCTTCGCCTTCAGTCAGCCCTTCATTGTTCAAGATGATGTGCGGCAACACATTGTTTGGATGCAGCGTTTTATTGATCCGACCCTGTTCCCAGGGGACTTGATTGCAAATTACTATCAATCTCAGTCCCCTGAAATTTTTCAGGTCCTCTATCGTGGAGCCGCACTGCTTCATATTGCCCCCCTGACCTTTGCCAAGCTATTGCCCATCCCTTTAGGAGTGATTGCCTCGGCCTATTATTTCAGTGCTTGCCTAGAGCTATTCCCGCTGCCCGCCGGTGCCTTTCTGTCAACGTTGATTTTTAACCAAACGGTTTGGCTGAAGGGAGATGTGATCTCCGCGACACCGAGAGCCTTGCTCTATCCACTGTTTGCGGCTTTTTTGTACTATGTGCTTCGCGATCGCATCTGGCCCTGTTTCGTGATTGTGGCTCTCAGCTTTTGCTATCCCACCCTGGCGCTAACGGAGGTTGCCATCGTGACGGTGCGCCTTGCCCAAGGGTGGCCGATGCGGCCCCGACTTTCACCCGACCGTCGCCATTGGCTGCTGTGGTTGGGGGCAATGGTCGTGGCACTGGTGTTTATTGTCCCTCGCCTGCTGCAGGGGTCTGACTATGGACCGATTGTGTCTGCGGCTCAGATGCATCAGATGCCTGAATACCAAGCCGGAGGACGCGCCCAGTACTTCGGAGTGCCGCCCTTTGACTTTTGGATGGGGGGCCGCAGCGGCCTTCATCTTCCCACCTATCCCCCGTTCTGCTGCTGGGTTTGGGGTTGCCTTGGGTCCGCAAAACAACGCTGGCCTCGGTTGAGGTCATTCAGGATAAGGTTGCGATTCTATGGGACATCTTACTGGCATCGGTGGGGCTGTTTGCGATCGCACATTTAACCCTCCTGACCCTCTATTTTCCGAGTCGTTACACAGGGCATAGCTTTCGGTTTATTTTGTGTTTTGCCTCTGGCATTGTGGTCACGATTTGGCTGCAGGCGCTCTGGCAGTGGCTGCAAGTGCTGCGGCAGCGACGAAAATGGCCCACGCTCAAGCAAGGGGTGTGGTTGATGCCGGTGATGGTGTTTGCGATCGCATCCCTGATTATCCCCTCACTCCCCTCTGTTTTTGTCCCGGCCCACGGCTGGATTGTGGGCACAGAGCCTCAACTCTATACGTTCATGGCAAAACAACCCCAAGATAGCCTGGTAGCGTCCCTCAGTGGCGAAGCGGACAATGTACCGGCCTTTAGCCAACGATCGACCCTTGTGGGCCGAGAATTCGCGATTCCGTTCCATCTGGGGTACTACCAGCGCATCAAGGAACGGGCGATTGACCTGATTCGTGCTCAATATAGCCCGGATCTCAAAGCGGCTAAGGAAGCGATTCAAACCTACGGGATTGACTTTTTTCTGGTGGATCAGGCGGCGTTTACGCCTGAGTATGTTCGCAAGAATAAATGGCTCACCCAGTACCAGCCTGCTGCCGACGATGCGATCGCAACCCT
>JBAUJD010000133.1:0-1819 GCA_049683515.1 Thermosynechococcaceae cyanobacterium
CCCCACTGGAATCTTCCGTAGAGCAGACCAAACTTGCCGCTGAAAGGGCGTTCCCTTGAGCGAGATAGGAATAGCCATCAAGGCGCTGAAGTCCCCTGCAAAGTAAGATTCTAGGCGAGGAAGGAGATTCGGCTCTAACCCCTCACAAACGGGTGCCTTCACTGTTTCTAAAGACAAACTTTCATAGTGAGCTTGCAAGTACTTAAGCATTCGTGGCTCATAGTCTTCATACTCTAGGGCGCACAATTGCTCACCATCGGTCACCACCAAAAGTGGGCCGAGCGGAGACTTGACACGGGCAAGATAAAGCATCATCAGTCTGCGAGGGGGCTACCGTGATGATGGACTAAATGCCACTGTCCCCCCATCTGCTCAAAGATATTGGTTGCCACAGACCGAGCCTCTAGGCGACGGCGTTGGGCCACCTGCATAACCTTTTCAATCAAGATGACATAGGCCACATCGCCATTCATTTCAGTGCTAATGACCGTGGTGTCGATCTCTAAATAAGCAGTATTTCGGAAAATCGTCTGCCAAGAGAGTCGAATACTTTGCCAACCCTGTAGAGCTTCCCGTCCTGGGTGAATACAGGTGCTGCTGGTTCCCTGAGACCAGATCGATTCCATCGCCTCTAAATCTTTCTTCTCAAAGGCCCGGTAAAAGGCCGTATTGACATCCAAAACATCCTGTTCAGTGGTCATCGCATCTCAGCATAGGTGGGTAATCTCAAGGGAAGGATCAAAGGCTAGCCCCTGTCATGAAACAAATTGACGGTGTTTGGCTTCTAAGCATAAAGCACAACGAGTGAAATTCTCAGAGCCAAGAAGGCACAATAAAGAATAGCGATTAATGAAAGATAGCGAATTAGATGATGAACTCTAAACTCTTATTGCTTTTATTCAGCACAGTTGCCCTAACCGTGGCAACCCCCGGTATTGTCTATAGTCAACAACCGCTTCCCGCTCCTCCTCAGCAGGAACGTTTTCCAGCCCCGCCTCCGCAGGCAAAGCCGTCCGGCGAGGAGCCGTCTGCAGCACCTCAGTCAAAGCTAGACGAACAACAAGAAGCTTTAGCAACGGCCCTTAAACTAACCAGTGAACAACGGCGTCAGTTTCAAGAGATTCAAGATAGCCTTCAGGTGCAGATTAAATATATTTTGACGCCTGAACAACAAGCAAAAGCCCTTGCACTGGGCGATAGTACTCAGAACAACTCTGCATTGAATCTCTCCCCTGAGCAGCAGCAGAAAATTCAAGAAGCTGAGGGTTCTGCAAAAATTCGTTTTCTCACGCTGTTAACACCGGAACAACTTGGAGCGCTCAATCAACTCATGCAGAGTTCTCGCCGCAGTCGGTAACGTCAATTTGCGATGGAATTGTCAAATGCCGATACCGTTTATGATTCGGGCGCGGTGAGCGTTGAGATCACGTCCTTCGCCGCCCGAACAGCCGAGATTACGGCGATTCGGACTCAGGTCTTTCACCATGAGCAGCACATCGATCTGGCCCTAGATTTTGATGGTTTAGATGCAGCGGCAGTCCAGGTGATTGCCTATGCTCAAGATCAGCCGGTGGGGACGGCAAGGATACGTCGGTGGGCAACAACGGCAAAAATCGAGCGAGTGGCTGTTCTTGCTTCCCATCGGAATCAGGGTATCGGCACCGCGATTTTACAAGAGATTTTGGTATTCCTTCGCCAAGAGCCGCTTGAGGTTGTGATTTTAAATGCCCAACGAGCCTCCGAACCGTTCTACCAGCGGTTCGGGTTTATACCTCAAGGCAATGTATTTCTTGAAGCTGGCATCGAGCATATCCAGATG
>JBAUJD010000134.1:0-3293 GCA_049683515.1 Thermosynechococcaceae cyanobacterium
ACCGCCATTGTGATTGGCTTCTCGATTCAGGCATTGATGCTGGTGGGTGTCATGAAGCTGTCGCGGGATAACCCGACCCTAGAGAGCCGTGAGATTGAGCGGAGCAATACCCCGTGAACCTAGGCGATGTAACACTAATTTGGATCGCGCTGCCCTTTTTTGTGGGGTTCAGCATTTATTTGCTGCCGAAGTTAGATCGGTGGCTTGCGATAGCAACCGCTCTCCTTTCCATCGCCTATGGCCTGCAGCATATCCTCTACCCCGCTCCCCTAAACCTTCAGCTCCTCGATAACTTCGGCGTCACCCTCAGCATTGATTCCCTGAGCGGCTACTTTATTCTCACCAATGCCCTTGTCACCACAGCGGTCATTCTTTACTGCTGGCACAGCGATAAATTTGCCTTCTTTTATACGCAGTTGATCATTCTGCACGGCAGCGTCAATGCCGTGTTTATCTGCGCCGACTTTATGAGTCTTTATGTCGCCCTAGAGATCATTGGGGTTGCCTCCTTTCTGCTGATTGCCTATCCCCGCACCGATCGCTCCATTTGGGTTGCGTTGCGCTACCTGTTTGTCAGCAATACCGCCATGCTGTTTTACCTGCTGGGGGCGCTGCTGGTGTATCAGGCGACCCACTCCTTTGCTTTTACGGGGCTGGGGCAGGCTCCCACAGAGGCCGTGGCCCTGATTTTTTTGGGGCTGCTCACGAAGGGCGGTATCTTTGTGTCGGGCCTGTGGCTTCCCCTCACCCACTCTGAATCAGACACGCCTGTCTCGGCAATGCTGTCTGGCGTTGTGGTCAAAACCGGTGTTTTCCCACTGGTGCGTTTGGCGCTGATGGTGCCCGAAGTAGACCCCATCGTGCGCCTGTTTGGGGTTGGAACAGCCCTACTGGGGGTGGGCTACGCCATCGTCGAAAAAGATAGCAAGCGGATGTTGGCGTTTCATACGGTCTCCCAGTTAGGGTTTGTCCTGGCTGCCCCCGAAGTCGGAGGCTTTTATGCCCTCACCCACGGCCTCGTGAAATCAGCGTTATTTCTGATTGCAGGCAATCTGCCCAGCCGGAATTTCAAAGACCTTCAGAAAACGCCCCTGTCAACGCCGGTTTGGGGAGCGGTTGCGATCGCAAGTTTTTCTATCTCAGGCTTTCCGATGCTGTCTGGGTTTGGAGCCAAGGTGCTCACCATGAAAGCCCTGGTGCCCTGGCAGGTCATCGGCATGAACGTCGCAGCCTTGGGCACCGCCATCTCTTTTGCTAAGTTTATTTTTCTACCGCGAGGCGGCACCGGAATCGTTAAATCAGGTTTTTGGTCCGCCATGCTGATGCTGCTCGGTGGCCTAGTCCTAGCGAACGTGATCTACCTCGATGCCTATACCGTGACCAATATTGTCAAGCCCCTAGCCACCATCGGTATCGGCTGGCTGGTTTACTGGATAATTGTGCGGCGGCTGGCGATTAAACTGCCGCGCATGATGGAGCAACTAGAGCATCTGATTGGCGTCATGACGCTGATGCTATCCCTGCTGTTTTGGATGGTCCTGGCATGATTGGTTATTTTGATTTACTCCTGCGCTTAACCATCTGGTTTTTGCTCACCGCTGATTTTAGGCCCGCCAACATCATCATCGGCATCAGCGTAGCCCTGCTCTTGCCTCGACGCTACACCTCACCCATCGTGCTGAAAGAGGGGCTAAAGGTACTGTGGCATATTATGCTTGCCATTCCACAGGCATATATTGAGGCCATCGAGATGATGCTGCGTCCCCACAACAAAGAAGTCATCGCCCTTGAACGGGTCAAACCCAATCGCACCCCCGGTCTTGTGTTCTTAGACATTTTCTTGATTACCTTTACCCCCAAAACCATTGTTTTGAAATACCGTGATGGCTCCTATCAAGTCCATTACGTTCGCCGGAGGAAGTCGCCATGAATGGAGTGATCATCGCCATGATCCTCATCCTGCTGATTCCGCTCTATGAAGCCTGTCGGGACGATGATATCTGGCAAAAAATGTTGGCCTTCGCCAGCATCGCCACCAAAACCTCGATCATGATTTTAGTGATCTCAGTCCTCCGCGACGACTGGATGATTGGAGTGGTGGGCGTCCTGATTTTGAGCGTAGGGAACGCATCTCTGATGCTTCTGGCCCATATTCTCAGACGGATGAACGAAGTATGATTAACACCCTTAGCTATACCCTGATCGCAGTGGGACTGGTCTTTTGGCTGTGGGGAACCTGGCCGCTGATGGGCGATCGCTCTCTCTTGTTCAAACTCCATAGTCTTTCCGTTGCCGATACCCTAGGGTCAATGAGCATTGTTGTGGGTCTGCTGCTCAAAATCCCGCGCGAGTGGCCGTTGCTCTTGCTGGCCCTGATTTCCCTCGCCATCTGGAATACCGTCCTGGGCTACGTGCTGGCCTATTGCTCCACCGGAGGTCGCCATGACTGATGAGGTTTATATTATTGGCATCACAGCGCTGCTGCCCTTGACGGCAGGAATGCTAGTGCTGCAGAAAAATCCCTACCATGCCCTCGTCATTCGCGGCATTTTAGGAGCCATTGCAGCCCTTGTCTATGTCTTGTTTGGAGCCGCCGATGTGGCGCTCACTGAGGCGCTGGTGGGCACCATGTTGTCGATTACCCTGTATGCCGTGGCGGTGCGATCGTCGATGAGCCTAAGAATCGGTGTTTTGCAAGCGGAATTAGAGATGACCTCAAAAACTCAAATTGCCGACAGCCCAGACCCGATTGTTATTGCAGACTATCCGCCATCGGCTGAATCCTGTGTTGCAGCCTTAAAGACCGTCATCAGCAAGCACTATCTACGCCTCGAATGGACCGCCTATCCCAGCTTTACAGCTCTCAACACAGCACTTCAAGAGAAAGAAATCCACGCCACCCTCTCCCTGCAGCAGAGCACTCAGAAATCCTCGACAGCAGAGAAACTGACAAAGGTGGACCTCCAAACCCGTGTTCAACGGCTCTACGACATCATGATGGCTGAATTACCCACCAGTGCAAATATTCATGTGATCGACGCCTGCGATTCATCCCCAAAAGCCAACACGCTGGTGGAGGGGCAATCATGAAGTGGATTTATATTGCCGCTGGCATCGCCCTATTTATCAAAATGCTGGTCTTTCCTAATCTAGAGATCGAATCTGCCGATCTTGCCATTGTTAAGTCGATTGTCGAAGATAGTGGCGTCCCCAATGCAGTGTCGGGCATCATCTTCAGGAATCGTCTCTACGACACAATTTTTGAGGTCGTCGTTTTTACCATTGCCATTATG